>DATDTS010000023.1:0-9947 GCA_035290745.1 Candidatus Bilamarchaeaceae archaeon
GAATTTAAGGTTGGCGGTGGCCAAACAGCACCAGAAGAAGCAGCACCTGCACCAACAACTGTTCCTGAAGTAACAAAAGGAACTCCGATAAACACAACCAAAATAGAGGATATCAGAGCTCTTGCAGGAAAACCAGCAGCACCTACACCAGCACCTAGGGGAAATGTAACACTACCTACCAGGCGTACGACTATTGAAGGACTTGCCGGAGATCGAAAAGCTGAACCGCCAGCACCAAGACCAGTAGCAACTACACTAAATACATCAGAAGGTGTAAGAAGAGTAAACACATTGTTGGAGAGGTATGCAGGTGAAGAGATTTCCATGGACTCAGATGATAAAATTGCAGTTACAGTAGTTGTTGGATCAACACCAGCACAGGATAGTGTAAGGTTTACAGCAGGCTCAGTAAACACTGGGGCAGGACATAGCGTAAGAACAGTTCAAAGCGCACTTGTAGAAGCTGCAGTTGACGGACTTGGCGGAAGACCAACCTCAGGAACCGCAACACTAAAAGGAAGCTGGAAATTGTAGTTCAATACTTTTTTTATTTTTAATTTTTAATAAAACATTTGTTTTTAAGCAATAACATCGAATTTTTATAGTATGAAAATATTCTTTGATATTGATAATACGCTTTTTAATACAAAAGAATTCGCAGAATTAGCAAGAAAGAACGCAATAAATGCAATGGTTAACCTTGGATTAAACCAAGATCCAAAGCAATTATATGACAGGTTAATCAAGATAATAGATAAAAAAGGCTCAAATTATAAAATGCATTTTGATGATCTGTGCAAAGAGCTCAAATTAAAAAAATACTCAAAATATGTTGCAGGGGCTGTTGCTGCATACCACAATACAAAATCAACTATTTCCCCATACCCAGAAGTGGTGAAAACACTGATTAAATTAAAGGAAGAAGGACATCTGTTATATGTTGCTACTAATGGAAATGCAATAAAACAGTGGGACAAACTAATTCGTCTGGGAGTTGCTCATTTTTTTGATGACGCTTTTGTATCAGAAGAGATAAAACACGAAAAAAGCAAAAAGTTCTTTGAAATAGTAATAAAAAATACTGGGTCAAAGAAAGAGAAGTGTGTAATGGTTGGGGATAAGGAAGAATCTGATATTGTACCTGCAAAACAAGCAGGTTTGATTGCAATTAAGGTAATAAAAAAGGAATATAAGGATCAAAAAAGTAGTGCAGACTTTCAGATAGATGATTTGAGCCAAATTTTGGAAATAATCAAAACCCAGATGTTTCGATAATCTTCGAAAGATATATAAATGAACCAACAAAAAATCGAAACCTAGTGCATTGATAGAATTAAAAATAGTTGGCTAAAAAATACAGATGTGAGGCATATGCGAAAAATCCTGTTATTTTTATTAATCGGAATTGTTATTTTCATTTTTGGATGTGTAGGCGGCGGGGATACAGGACCTAAATCATGCCAGAACAATAGCGATTGTGAAGGATGGCAAGCCTGTGAGACCACAAATCAAACATGCAAGGCAAAGGAAGGTTATTGCGATTTTGATGAAGAATGTAATAGTGAACTTATGAAATGCGGTGAAAAACACGCTTGTGAGTATAAATCAAATAGATGCGAAAATGACCTTAACTGTGATACCTGGCAAGTCTGCTCATTAGAAGAAAAAAAATGTGTAGCAGCAGTAGGCTTTTGTGATACTGATTCACAATGCAAGGATTTTGAAGAATGCAATACAAAATCACATACATGCAAAGCAAAGGAAGGTTTCTGCTCAGTAAGTTTTGACTGCAGGGGTTATGAGAAATGTGAGAACAAAAGGTGCATTCCACTTGAAGGAAGATGCAACATAGACGAGGATTGCCAAGCATGGCAAACATGCCAGAACAAAACAAGGATTTGTGAATCCAGAAAAGAATTTTGCTCAAGTGATATTGAATGCAATGGATGGGAAAAATGCGACGAGGAATTCAAGAGATGCATGCCAAAACAGGGATTTTGTTCTAAAGACAGCGATTGTGCTGGTTGGGAATTATGTGATACGACTCAAAATCATGTATGCCGAGCAAAGGGAGACAGGTGTGGAACAGATGACGATTGTAAAGGATGGGAGGTTTGCCAAAACACTTACTGTGAGGCTAAGACAGGGTATTGCACTACAAACAATGACTGCCCTGCAGGAGAGGTTTGTGATGAAACCAGAACCCACCGCTGTTACTAAGTCCTACTTTTTTGTTTGGGGTTAAAATGGCAGTTGTCCATGTAATTGGGGGCGGACCTGCTGGAACGATTGCAGCAATATATGCAGCTGAGAAACATGATGTTATATTATCAGAAGAACACCAGGTTATAGGCATCCCTACTAATTGTTCTGGCTTGTTTTCAAAGGAAGGATTGGAGTCTTTCTCTGATTTTTTAGATTATGGTTCAATCATAGAAAACAAAATTTATGGAGCAAACATCCATTTTGGAAATGAGATAATTACGGTCGAAAGAAAAGATCCGATAGCATATGCATGTAAAAGAGATTTATTAGACCAAAAATTAGCTGATCTTGCAGAAAAAAAAGGAGTGAAGATTGAGTATGGTAAAAGAATCTCGACAAATTATTATTCAGATATAATAATTGGTGCGGATGGACCAGTAAGTTCGGTAGCAAAAAATTTTAATTTCCCAAAAATAGAAAGATTTTGCCTTACCATGCAAAAAGAAATTCCGTATAAAACAGATGGAAGACTGGTAGAAGTTTTTCTCTCTAATGAGAAATTTCCTGGATTTTTTGGATGGATAATTCCTAGAAATGAGGAATACGCTGAGATAGCTGCGGGCGTTATCCTGCCGAACGATGTAAGAAAGGCATGGGATAGCTTAGTAAAAATGATTGGAATAGAAAAACAAGAAGATGTAAAAACAGCCTTAATACCAATTAAAACAAGGCCAAGAAGTGGAAAGACCATCGGAAAACGAAAAGTCTTACTAGTTGGAGATGCAGCAGGGCAAACAAAGGCAACAACAGGAGGAGGAGTAATATTTGGGGGGAAATGCGCAAGGCTTGCTGGAAAATTCTGCGACAACCCCTCAAGATATGAATTTGAATGGAAAATACGGTATGGGTTTGATCTCTTCCTCCATGAGAAAATTCAGGAATTTGTTGGATATAAAACAGATGAAGAAATAGAGGAACTGGGAAAGAAACTAAAAAGGATGGACATGGAAAGATTCCTATCAAAAAGAGGAGATATGGACTCTCCAAGTAAGATGATAAAACCTGAGCTCCTTATCCATCTTTTGAAAGGTACGATCTAATGAAACTTTTTGGAACTAGTGGAATCAGGGGAATTTACGGAAAAGAGATAACAGAAGAACTAGTTTATAAGATTGCATCAATTTTTGGTGAAGAAACGCTAGTTGTGGGAAGAGATACACGAGAAAGCGGATTAAAATTGTTTGAGGCACTTTCACAAACAGGAAAGAAAATAATAGATCTCGGAGTTGTGCCAACCCCAACACTTGCATTTGCAACAGTAAAATACGAATGTGTGGGAATTATGATAACTGCAAGTCACAATCCGCCAGAATACAATGGACTAAAATTATTTTTGGAAGGTGGGGAGATATCAAGAGAAAAAGAGGCGGAAATTGAACAGCAGTATGCATTAACAAAAATAAAGAAAGAAACAAATCAAACTAAAATAACAAAAGACGAACAAATAATTGAAGAGCACAAAAACATGATAAAGAAGTTGATTGATGTTGAAAAAATAAAACAAAAAAAATTCAAAGTAGTTATTGATTGCAATGGGGCAGCATATTCTTTAACGCCTTATTTACTAATGGAACTTGGCTGCAAGGTAATAAGTGTAAATGCTGAAAAAAGTGGATTCAATAGGCCATCAGAACCAAACAAACAAAATCTAAAACATCTTGAAACAATTGTAAAAGCAACAAATGCAGATATTGGATTTGCACATGATGGCGATGGGGACCGTGTAGTTGTAATTGATGAAACAGGCGAAATGCTTCCTTTAGATGTTCAACTTGCTATTATGATTGAACATGAAATTTCTACGAGCAAAAACAAAAAGATAGTTTCCACAGTTGAAGCGTCATTATTGATAAGGGAAACTATTGAGAAAAATGGCGGAGAACCTATAATAACCAGAGTTTCAAGTGTTGATATTTGCCATATAATGAAGGAGGATAAAATTAATTTTGGCGGAGAACCGTGTGGTGAGTATATATTTGGAAATGCAACTTATACGCCAGATGGTCCTTTGGCAGTTGCAAAATTTCTTGAGATTCTTTCAAAAAAAGGTAAACTAAGCAAAATAAAAAAAGCGTACAAGTCATATCCAATCTTAAGGGATAAATTTAAATGCATAGATAATAATGAAAAAATGAAAAACATAATTGAAAAAATTAAACAAAAAAAGATTCAAGGAAAAATTACAACAATTGATGGCTTAAGAGTTGATGAAAAAGATGGATGGTTTTTAATTCGTGCATCAGGAACTGAACCGATCATAAGGCTAACAGCAGAATATAAAAACAAGGAAAAATTAGATAAAAGAACTGATGAATTAAAAAAAATAATAGTTAGTGAGATTGACGAATAAGATATAAAAAGAGCACAACGAGATCTCTTTTCAATCGCGCAATAATATGTAACCAGTTAGAGACAATAGTAAAAATGTAAGAGGACATTGAGGCCCTTGGGCAGGAGAAGTAGAAGAACTACCACCAGAAGAAGATACCCAAAATGGTTTTATTGAGTTTTGGTCAACAGACTGAACTTCTGAAAATGTAGTTCCGTCATGACTTACTTTTTGATATTTTTGAAGTGTAATTGTTCTACTTTGGTTATCAACAACTTCAACTGAACCATCTAAAACAATAACCTCATCAGAGTTTTCAGAAACAGAAACCATAAATTCAGTTTCCATGTGATCTATTCTAATGCGTTGGGTTCTTACCGAAGCATCGAGAACATGTGCGCTTCCATTAATGATAACGACTGTATTATCAGGATCTATCCTAAATTCATTTGTTCCTTCGCTAAATGTGATTCTTCTTACTGTTCCTGTAGTAGTGAAATCTTCAGGATAAGACTCAAGAGTAACTTGTCCTGATTCTTGGGGTAACTTATAAGGAGTTGCTAGATTCAAAAGAATGTTGTGTGGAGAAAGGTCAGGTGGTTGGTCTCCAATAAAAGGTCTGGTATCATCTGTTTCACGAATTTTATTTACTTTTAACTTGTATAATCCATCAGAATCAAACCCGTATTTTCTTGCAAGAGGAACTATATCTGGTGCATTCGTGTAAGTACATTCACTAGGTGTTTCATGATTTTTACTTTTAGCGTTTTGAACAACCCAATCTTGGACTGTTCTTGCAGGAGTCCCACCAAAGAAATTATTACGTTTATCATAGGTCATTGAACGAACAAAATCCCCCAAAGCATGTGAAGGATTTTCTCTTATTTGGTCTTTATAATATTCATACAAAAATGAGGTAATAACCCCCTCAGTTCTTACCCCTTTAGTTATTCCTTCACTAGTAAGAACTTGTAGTGCTTTTGTATCAGTTTCAAAATCTGGATCATATTGCTCTCCTTTTGATGCAAAGTAAAGTACTGCAAAAAAATCAGCAAAACCTTCTTCAAACGCAGTTTCTTGACCGTCAATTACCCAACCGTCTCCAGAAGGAGCCCAGGTATTATGCTCACCACCAACATACTTACCAAAAAAAGGAACACCTTTAACATAAAAAGAACTTGGATCAAGAACTGAATCACTAACATAGTGACCAAATTCATGAAGAAGTGACCTTCTTAATGTTTCCCATCCACCTTTCATGTCTCCTTCAGAAATAAGCATTTTTTTATTTTCAGGATCATATTGGCTTGTAGCAACATTAGCACTAAATTCGAATGTTGCAGCATTTATTTTATCAATAACTTCTTGAGGCACACACGCATTTTTGAACAATTCGGTATATTCCTTCTTTATATAGTCTTCAACTTGTTTATTGGTATAAGCAGTTATCACGCATTCATTCTGTTTTTCTACAAACATTTTATGGTTTGCTAAATAGTACTCATTGTTCCCCCTAAAAATAAAATTAATTGAAGCAGATGATCGGTTTAATACATTTGCAACTAATTCACCCTCTGCATTTGTTGTATAAACGGAACTTGAAACAGCAGCAGTCGGATTAGCACCATATTCCCCAACCGTTACTTCAATACCACTTAGTCGATTTCCTTCAATATCAACGAGCTTACAAGAAATTTTGTCAGGAAAACGGGGTTCGCAATTACCCTCGTTTGTTTGTTCAAAACCAGATTTACATCCGCCAGTAATAACATCATATCCAACAACAGCATCTTTACAGGATTGGCCTCTTGGAATACAATGTGTGGCTAAACCGGTACCATCAGGATCATAACATGTTGTAAAAGGCTGATTCCAAGCTTCTCCGCAATTACATTCATATGTGTAGGTTCTACCTGAGCCAGGAGGACAATTAACTTGTTCGCAAGCAACTGTACCTCTTGACCAGCCAAAACCTATAGTACACTTATAATCAAGATCAGGGTTATGTTCTGGAACTAACGCAAATAAAAATGAAATAAATAAAAAAGTCAACAAAAAGAACTTGTATTTCATGTACTAGCTTCTCCGATAATCCTTATAAACTGTACACCTCCTCAATTAAATTATGAAAGCAGTCATAATGGCAGCAGGTGACGGTATTCGTTTAAAACCACTTACAAATACACGGCCAAAAGTAATGCTGTATGTTGCTGGAAAGCCAATACTCTGGCATATTATAATGGAGGCCAAAAAAGCAGGGATAACCGAGGCAATTGTCATTGTTAGGTACCTAAAAGACAAAGTAATTGATTATTTCAAGAAAAATGACCCTGGAATTAGGATAGCGTTTTTGGAACAAAGCAAAAAAAATGGGACGGCTGAGGCAATTCTTACTGCAAAGGACCAGATAAAGGATACGTTTGTAGTTTTGGCAGGGGATACAATAACTGATTCAAATATAATTAAACAGGTTATAAGCGAGCACAAAACAGGCCAAATAACAATGGCACTTAAAGAGGTTAAAAATCCAAAGAATTATGGAGTTGTTGAAGTTGACAAACAAAACCGTGTTGTTTTGATGGAGGAAAAACCAGAAAAACCATCATCAAACCTAGTTAATCTTTCTATTTATTGCATGGACCCAACGATATTCTCAGAGATAAAAAACATTTCAAAATCCGAACGTGGAGAATATGAAATAACTTCATTATTAGTTGGTGCAAGAGGAGTAATTGCAAAAGGATTTTGGATGGATATTGGTTCTCCATGGAATCTTTTTGAAGCAAATGAATATTTATTAGGTAAGATGAATGCGCAACTTGGTGAAATCCAAGATTCAACAATAAATGGGAAGGTAATAATGGAAGAAGGTGCCAAGATTATCCACAGTTATGTTGAAGGCATTTCTTATATTGGAAAGAACACTGTTATTGGGCCTAATGCTTATCTTAAAGGAAATAACTCAATTGGTGATGATTGTAATATAGGATCAGGAAGCACAGTAAAAAATTCAATTCTTTTTGACAAGGTTAATGCAAAACATCTCACTTATATCGGGGATTCAGTTATTGGTGAAGACGTTAACTTTGGAGCTGGTTCACAGATTGCAAATTATAGATTTGATGCAGATAATATCAAGGTTTATACTGAGAGAGGATGGATAAATACTGGATTGAAAAAATTTGGATGTGTTGTTGGAGATAATACAAAATTTGGAGTTCTGTCATTTGTTATGCCAGGAAAATTAATTGGAAATGATTGTTGGGTTGGATCTGGAGTAGAAGTTAATAAAAACATTGAACCTAAAACAAAAGTATTGTTGAAGCAAGAAATTGTTTTTGTAAAAGATTAACCCACCATCTGAGTCATCCCACCAGCTTGTGCTTCATGATTGTGTTGGCTCCATTCTGAATGTACTTTAACACCATCAAGGTTCTTTAGGTCCTTTCCTTCAGCAATTGCTTTTGCAGCCATTCTTAAAAAACTTCCACCATATGTTAGCTCATCTGATCTGGATGAAGAAACAATAAGGGTATTATCAGGAATTCTTTCTAGTCTATCCCAAAAGCCACCAGCATGACAAGCATTTACAAGAAGGACTTTTTTACAAGGAATTTTAGCTAACTCAGCCAAAAGTTGTTCTTTGCTAATGTCTTTTCCCATAAGGCAGAGAGAACTAGCTGATCCATGAAGATTAAATGCAACAACTAACGTTGCATCTTCAGGCAAACCTAAACTCTGATATTCAGCTAATCTTTCTAATAAATTAGAACGTGTTGCTTGGTCTCCTATAAGCTCTTGCGTGGTTCCTAATCTACTAATTCTTGCAAACTGTGATTGTACCCCATAGATTTCTGACTTGAAATGGTCACTATATTTTTTTGTATTATCACAACAAACAAGAAGGGTATGTACAACTAATGACGACTGATAAACTTTAACAGAAAAATTATTACCTAAATGTAATTGGTCAGAAGTGGCTAATCGAATTGGATCTAGAAAGGGATGCGCCGGCGGTTTGTGAAGAACATCACCAATTGTAATCCCATTTAGCCCAAGTGAATGCAGGTATAAATCAGATTTTCTTATTCCGTGCCTTACTTCAATTAATCCATGGAGTCTGGAAACTGAGTTAGCACCTTCACCATTGCCTGCGAAAAATATCCCACAAGTAATTCTATCAAATATCCCGTCTCTTTCCATCTCAGATAATAATCTCAATCTTTCTGGAGAAGAAGAGTAATAACTACGCAAAGAATCAAAGTAGCTCCTTAATACTGTCATGTCAGTTGTAACTTCAACCTGAGTATCTGACTTAGGTTTGTATCTTCCAACTATAACATAACCAAAAATTGGGAAAATACTTTGACGTTCTGCACCAAAATCTGCCCTAAAATGCCATCCTGAATGTGGAACTTCTTTAGGTGTAAGAAGTTTAACAGCTTCTGCTATTCTTCCATCTGCAATTAAGCTATCAACATTTGAAAGTAGGCTATTAAGAGTAAAAAGATCAGGCCTATGATCATAAACTTTATCTGAACCTAAGATAAAAGGTTCGTGCGCAAGAACTTCTAAAAGAGCATCAAAACCTTTTATTCTGCCGAGTGTACCAAGTTTTTCAAGTCTTGCTTTTAATTCTTCTATTTCACTAGATTGTCTTTTGATAGTCTCCCTAAGTTCTGCATGTTCTTTACTTAGCCTAACATTTGATTCTGCCACTGCACCCATGGCTATTTGTAGTTCAGACAATTGCTCACGTTTATCAGCGAGTTCTCCTTTAGTATGGACAAGCTCATCAACTCGTGCTCGCAAACTTTCAAGCTCAGCTTCTTTATCAGCTAAGGTTCTTTCACTTTCAGCCAATGCATTTTTAGCCTCTCTGAGTTTTGCCTCCTCTTCCTGAACCCTTTCTAGTAAAAATCCTTGTACACTCTGCAATGCTTCAATACGCCTAATTAACCCCAATCGTTCATCAACAAGTGGATCTTGGACTTGCTTACGCTGAGCACTACCTGTAGGTTTATTGGCAACAACTCTTCTACTGCCAGACATCAAATAAATAATAGTTAAAAGGATATTTAAAGTTATTGTTTAAGGTAAATGATGTATTCCAGAGACAATACTTTAAATTTGTTAATATTGTAATACCAAACATGAAAACAGCAGGATTGATCAAGATCGGATTATTATTTTTGATTTTAGTAATAAACATCTTTGCATTTGAATGGACTCCTGATAACCAAATTCCAAATGGATATAGTGTTATAAGATTCGAAAGGAATTTGAAGGATGCTGAAGATCCAGGTTATGTAGAAGGTGCATATGAATATCAAGCCAAAACCTGGGATTATAA
>DATDTS010000024.1:0-6140 GCA_035290745.1 Candidatus Bilamarchaeaceae archaeon
CATTGGTGTAAGACCAGAGAATATTGAAGAATTTGCCTCAGATCATGGCATTGACATTATTGGTATTATAGATGCTGAAAGAAGAAAAATTTTCGAAGCTCACCTTGGTAAAGGATTAAGTAGAGCTAAATTTGCAGTA
This sequence comes from Candidatus Bilamarchaeaceae archaeon, assembly GCA_035290745.1. Lineage (GTDB taxonomy): Archaea > Micrarchaeota > Micrarchaeia > Anstonellales > Bilamarchaeaceae > DATDTS01. The sequence goes on from DATDTS010000024.1 coordinate 140, forward strand.
CAAGTTGGGATACCTCAAGAGAGGATAAACTATTACGCTAAAAGGCTTAATATCACTATTACTGAGGAAATGTTTAAAGCGCCTGTTGATTTAGACGTCAGAGCTGAACCTAGAGCTAGGACTCTCAGTTAGCTTAATTTTTTGTAAAGGTGGGGGGCAGGAACTAGGTTTTTAGCCTAGTTCTGCCATTTTGCTTGTCTTATGATGTCGACAAGCTAGGATAAAATTAGCAGAAGGGCTTTTCATCAGCACATACCAAGGTTAAAAGCCTGCAAAACTTCATCAGTATATACCATTTTTTGATTAAACTTTTTTCTAAAAAGTTTATGGGAGGAAAAGGAGAATGGTCTTAAAAATGTAGAGGTGGGAGGTAAGAACCATTCTCCATGCCTTGCCTAATAAGTTCAAGGATATTTGTGGTGTATATCCTGATGAAACTTAACTTTCATATAGAAAGAAGAAGACCTTCTTTCCAACTTGTTTTTTTGTGAGTATTCCAGCATCAACCAATCGATTAAGCCTAGATGAGGCCGCATTTGTTCCCTTATATCCAAACTTTCTTTTCACATCTTTTGCAGTTACTTTGTTTACTTCCTTAATGAATGCCACGATGCCTTCATCAATTTCAGGAAGTAAAATTTCATCTACCTGCTGCCTTATTGCTTGTGTTTCATGGGTTGCTGTTTTTTCTTCAAGTTTGTCAAGTTTTACTAGAATGTTCTTTAGTATCCTGTTTGTGTTTTCCCTTTCTTCAAGTAACTTGTACATCAATTCTCCAAGTACTATTGGATCATTGAATTTCTGCATGTTTTGTTCAACATCTTTCCTTATTTCGTCCCTGAAGTTCGTAGGGTTATGTTTATATATCTTATCTTCGTTATCATCCATAGCTATCATCATTTGAAATTAAATTTGTACCAATTTCAAATATTTGAATCAACCGATTCAAATCATACTGCACGGAAATACCATGCAACTATCATGATAATGTCATGATACTATATTTAAATGTTTCGGTCAAAACATAGAAAGATTTATAAATAAACTAATATTTTGATAATTTTATTGCTATTTTGAGTCTAATCAATTGACTTACTCTTCAGCGCTCACATTCTACACCATCATTTATATTATTTAACTAAGAATAAGCGACATGTATGAGACACCACTTAGACATTTTGTTAACGATATCCTCTTGGGATTTAAGAATAGAAATCAGAAGAAACTGAGAAAATTGAATGATATAATTCTAAAAGAGGCGGTCCTTCATTTCACTAAACCAACTTTTGAACTTGGAGTCTTTGCTTACATCCTATCCAAATTAGTATCAAAAACTAGATTTCTAAAAAAGCAAAATGATGTCAAGTTTAAAGAAATAGAAGCAATTCTCAAAGACCTTTCAAAAAATATTGATAGGCTTCCAGAAAGTCAATGTTTACTTCTTTTCCGTGATCTAGAGAATGATATTATCCAATTAGAAGAAGAAGACAAAAGATACATTACAAACCTTGTTACAAAAGGAAGACTTAAAGCTGCAGCATTACTCTATGCTCAAGGTGTTTCTATAGGTGTTGCTTCTGATGTTACAGGTATTAATAAACAGGATATACAAAGCTATGCTGGAAAAACAAGGATGTTTGATAGACTAGAAGAGCCAATTTCTATTAAGGACCGTATGAAAATAGCACATAAGTTAATTGGTGGATAAATGAAGATTTACGATATATTATGCGATTCAAGTTCATTGATATCTTTAACTGATTCTGATCTTGAGAGCATAATTCCTTTTCTGCAAAAAAAGTTTCCTATCAGGTTTTTGATACCTCCTTCTGTCGAATATGAAATGGTTACAAGACCTATTGACTCAGATCTTCGGGAGTTTCTATTTTCGGCTTTTAAAATAAAGAAAGATATCAACAATGGTGTTATTACAAAAGTAAGTTTAGATGTAGATGAGGAGACCCAAAAACTTCTTAGGATTGCAAATAATATTTTTTTCGCCAAGGGCAAACCACTTAGGATAGTCCACTTGGGAGAAGCTGCAATGATTGCAACAGCAAAAAAGCTTGATGTTAACACACTATTAATTGATGAACGTACTACAAGAATGCTTATTGAAAATCCCTTTCAACTAAAATCTCACTTTGAAAATGAATTTAAGGTTAATATAATGATGCAAAAAAAGAATCTCAATGATTTTATAGATTATGTAAGGGGAATGGAAATAATTAGAAGTTCTGAGATTGTTATTTTGGGTTATGAAAATGATTTTTTTGAAGGATACAACGATTTGAAAGTTGATGCCCTTAGGGCTGCACTTTATAAAATCAAATATTCTGGATGTAGTGTTAGTTTTGAAGAAATAAACTCTTTTATTGGGACAGTGAAATAATGCAACAATTTTTAGATGTTGGACCACCTGATGTTGTTAAAATATTTGTTGATACAAGGGAGGATCCTGAATTTGATAATGTTCTAAAATCATTAGGGGCTTATGTTATTAGAAAACAATTGGAAGTTGGAGATTTTATTTGCTCTGATCGGGTTATTGTTGAAAGGAAAACACGTTCTGATTTTGAATCATCTATTATTGATGGGCGGCTGTTTAAACAGTTGGATAATTTAATCGAAAACTATTCACGTGTAGTGGTTATTATTGAAGGAACTTCTGAGATGGAAAGGCTAAACAAAAATGCAATACTAGGTGCTTATTCATCTATTATTGCTAATTATGGAGCTAGCCTATTTTTTACGAAGAGTTCTGAAAAGACAATGGAACTTATCTATAATCTAGCAAAGTATGAACAGTTCAGTGAAAAGAGAGTTGCTAGATTATTTGCAAGAAGGAAAGGGAATACACTATCACAAAATCAGCAGATTATTGTTGAAAGTTTTCCAATGGTTGGTCCAAAACTTGCTAAAAATTTGTTGACACATTTTGGTTCTCTTGAAAACTTGTTTAAAGCAAGTGAACGCGAGCTGCTGGAAGTTGATGGAATGGGCAAGAAAAAGGCTAAACTAGTTAAGACGATACTTGCTTCCTCATTTGAAGGGTAGTCATATATCATCTTTAATTGTTTCAAAACATCCCATTGTAAATGTTTTTTCTACGCCTTCTATATTTCTCATTTTTTCCAAAACAAGTTTTCCAATCTCTTCTAAGTTTTTCCCTCTGACTTTTGCTATCATATCCCATTCTCCTGCTATTAAAAAGATGCTATACACATTGTGAAGTTTTGCTACCTTTTCAGCAACTTCTCTCTGTAATAATTTATTATGTGAGTATGAAATAAGTACAAAAGCGGTTGTTCCGAGCTCCATTTTGTTATAATTTGGGACTATTGTAAATTTTTTGATGGTATCATTCTCTTTCATTTTTTTTATTCTCTCGTGAACAGTAACTCTTGGTATTTTGGTTTTTTTAGAGATTTCTACAGTTGATTCTCTGGAATTTTTACTTAATTCATCTATAATTAATTTATCTTTTTCATCTACCATAACAAAACCTCTTACTAATATGACATATAAGATTAATTATATTGACAATATGTCAATTTTAAGCTTTTAAATACATCACTTTTCTTCATTTTGACCGTTTTTTCCGAGAAAGATATTATAAGCACTTTAAACAATACTAAACAACACAACAGAAGTTGATAGGATGCAGAGAGTACTTTTTTTAAGAAATGGTGGAACTTTAGAGGCAACTGTGAATCAAAACGGCAGAAAAGCTCCACGTGAAGGAGGTTCAATACCAAAGGAATTTTTTCTCTATCATGAAAGACAACTTGGTATTGAGATCATTAGTAAGATGCCTCTAAAAGATGAAGAAGGCAAAGATAGACTAGAAGACAGCAGTGAGAGTGGAAAAGCCACCTGGATTCAGGATGCAAGGGAAATCGCAGATCATGTGAATAGTCATAGTGTGAGGAAAATAGTTCTTGGTAGCGGTACTGACACCAAAGAGTATCTAGCTAATGGTTTGACTTTTTGTCTGGAAAATCTAAAAGAATTAGGAATTACCATTCTGTTAACTGGTTCTGAGATTGAATGGGACCATTGGAATACCGATGCACCAAGAAACGTTTCCAATTCTCTTTATGCTGTTACAAAGCTTCCTCCAGGTGTTTTTATTCTTTTTGGCCCCAGAGTTCTTTTAGGTTGTAGGACTGTAAAATTCCATTCAAATAGTTTTACGGGATTTGAGAGTCCTAACTATCCACAGATTGCTGAAATTGGCGGGGATGGTAGATTGAAACTTTTTGATCACTTCGTTTCATCAAAATCTTCTGCTACTACAGGAGTTGAATTATCTGTTTTCACTGATTTTTCAGATCCACCTTTTGTTACTGCTGTAATCCCCGATTCTTCACCAGATATTCTTTATTATGCTTTTGATAGGGGTTATCCAGGGATATTATTATCCTGTTATGGTTTAGGGAATATGCCCAAAAGATGGAGAAAAGTTGTTGAAGACCTATCAAAAAAAATACCTATTGCAATAACAACCCAATGCATACAAGGCGGAGTAAAACCCGAAGTCTACGAAGTTGGTGCTCCAGAAACTGCGATTTCCTGTGGTGATATAACATTTTCGTGCTCAATTGTTAAATTAAGATGGGCAATTGGAAAAGCAAACGGTGATATCACCATGGTAAGGCGTTTAATGATGACCAGTATTCATGGAGAGCTTTCAGGACCTGAGGATGTTTTCTTATCAGAAATGGTAAACAAATAATAAATTATTCTTATATAACCCTACATGCAGATTCAAGTTGGAGATTACACTATTGCATTAGACAATAACCATGGTGATCATTCTTTCTTATCGCACGCGCATTCCGACCATATTAATGGGATTAGAAGAAGGGAAAAGATAATTGCAAGTAATATAACAATTGAGTTAGCAAATCTAAATTCTAAACAATTCCTACTTCCAAACACTAGATTATTGGAAGCTGGTCATATACTTGGAGCTAGACAATTATTTATTGAAGGAGATGGTGAATCAATAGTCTATACAGGAGATTTTAATGTTAGAAGCAGTTTGGTTACAAAAGGGGCAGAAATCAAAGATTGTGATAGGTTAATTATGGAATCAACATATGCTGACCCAAAATATAAATTTCCTGACTATCCAGAAGTATGTGATATGATATCAAAGTGGACGAAAGAACATTCTGATGCAAATATTATTATTGGTGCTTACGAACTAGGCAAGGCTCAAGAGATAATTAAAATCTTGAATGAGTATTGTTCTATTACTCCAATAGTAACTGAAAATATCGACTATTTTTGTAGTGTTTACGAGAAATACGGTGTTAAATTGGATCGAGTTATAGTTGGTACTGATGAAGCTGAAGAAATTATGAAAGATCGTTTTGTTGCTTTACTCCCAATGAGAAAAGCAAAGAGGTATTTTGCAAGAAGATTAGAAGAAGCTTTTAATAAAAAAACTTTAGTAGCAAATGTAACTGGATGGGCGTTGCATTATAAGTTTAATGTTGATGCTTCTTTTCCATTGTCTGATCATTCTGACTTCTACGATCTTAAATATTATATTGAACAAACTGGTGCAAAAAAAGTAGAATTTTTTGAGGGTGATGGTTCTAAACTTCTTGGAGCAACTCTTCTATCTCCTTCGTGACAACTGGTTTTACATCCTTTTCTTTAATATCCTTAACAAGTACTATCCCTTTTTTTAGCAGCATTTGTTTTTCATGTTTTGACAATTTTGTTAGAACTGTGATTGGATAAAGTGATTTCTTATCAACTATGTCCCTTATCCCTCCATCTACTGGATAATCCCATGAAAGGAGCTCCATATTTTTTGATTTTGAATACAATCTAGCATCCGGGCTAAATCTTGTGTTTGTTGCAATCATTATCTTATTTATTTGGTTTTTTTCTTTTCCTTTTTTGTAGCCTTCCATTATATCTAAGAACCTTGCATACACATAAAGTGCTGTTTGAATAGGAGAATATGTATGTTCATTTTGGT
>DATDTS010000025.1:0-14290 GCA_035290745.1 Candidatus Bilamarchaeaceae archaeon
CCTAATATTTCCCTGAAAGCATGGAGATTTTCTAATCTTTCTACTAATGATAATTTTGCGGCTACTGAATTGTTTTCTCTTTCTAATGCCAGTTCTACTGCCTGGTCTGGGGTTAAACCTCTTTTTTTGTAATAAGCTTGCCATAGCATTGGATTTGTAGAGACTCTGTTCAAAATAAAATTCTTACCATAAGGAAGAATATTGCTTAATGTTCTTGAACTTGGGATTCCATCAAATGATTGAATTGTTCTTAGAATTTTTGTATCAACTATTTGATAAACAAGTTTCTGGTGTCCAGCAGATAAACTAGATAACCACCATTTCAGCGCTATTTTTTCAGCTAATTGCCCATCACTTAATCCATTGATATATTCTTCTCCTCTTTTGTCTATTGCTGTTTGCAATCCTGCATTTGCTTTAAGCCTTGTCCAAATAAAAACAACACTGTATGGAAGTGATCTGCTTAGTGATTGTGCAGTTGGAAGTCCGTCAAATGATTGAATTGCTTCTAGAATTCTTTCATCTGTTCTTTGGTAAACTAATTGTTGAGTTTTAGCAGATAAACCAGGCATCCAGCATCCACTTGCTATTTTTTCAACTAATTGCTCATCACTTAATCCATTAATGTATTCTTCTCCTCTTTTGTCCATTGCTGTTTGCAATTCTGGATTTGCTTTGATTCTTGATGATATAAAGGTTCTATTATAAGGAATACAATTCCTTAATGAGTTTGCAGTTGGAACCCCGTCAAATAATTGAATTGCGCCCAGAATTTGTTGATCTGTTCTTTGGTAAACTAATTGTTGGGTTTTAGCAGATAAACTAGGGACCCACCCGTGGTGCGCTATTTTCTGGGCTAATTGTTCATCACTTAATCCATTGATGTATTCTTCTCCTCTTTTGTCTATTGCTGTTTGCAATTCTGGATTTGCCTTGACTCTGTCTGAGATAAGTGGTATTCCGTATGGTAGAAATCCCCTCAATACAGTTGGATTTGGAACTCCATCAAAAGATTGAATTACTTCTAGAATTTCTGTATCCACTCTTGCATAAACAAGTTGCCGGTGTCCAGCAGATAGACTAGATGCCCATCCGTTACTTGCTACTTGCTGAGCCAGTTGCTCATCACTTAACCCACGAACATATTCTTCTCCTCTTTTGTCTATTGCTGTTTGCAATTCTGGATTTGCTCTGATTCTTGTAAAAATAAACGTTTTGCTATAAGGAAGAATATCACTTAGTGGCTGTGCACCTGGAACCCCGTCAAATGAACTGATTGCTTGAAGAATCCTAGAATCTTCACCTGAGTAATCTCTCGCCATGGTACATAAGTTATAACGAGAATATAAAAAGATATACTTTACTCAGGCCTTTTTCACAACAGGGATATATTAAGAGGGTAAAGGTTAAATAAATCAACGAGGACGCTTTTAAATCCATGAATCGGATTATTTATAAATCCTTCGATGTAAAGAACTTTTCACACATATAGAATATGTTAAATGTTCATCGAACACCTTAATGGCTCCGGCTGTTGAGATTCGTCTTATTATTAAGACGATTTACCATTGAAAGGTTGATTAAAATGACAGAAAAAAAGAAAACAGATAATGTTGATTATGGCGACCTCCGAATACGTGGAGGAAGAGTAGAAGGAAGAATTGTTAGTGCTAAAGCAAAAAACACAGCAATTGTTGAAAGGGATATTACAAGGTATTTCTCTAAGTATAAGAGATATGCAAGGGAACGATCACATATCGCTGCACACATCCCTTCAGGATTGGAAGTTAATATAGGGGACAAAGTAGTCCTAGGAGAAACCCGAAAGATAAGTAAAACAAAATCTTGGGTAATTATAAAAGTAATAGGTGCGTAAAAATGAAAGGCGTAACATCAAAGGTTTCAAGGTTATTGAGTCTTGGTACTAAATTACTATGTACTGATAACAGCGGTGCAAAAGAACTTTATATCATATCAGGAAGAGGATTCAAGGGAACAAGAAAAAGAAATCCAAGACTTGGAGTAGGTGACTTAATTGTTGCCTCAGTAAGAAAAGGAAAACCAGATATGATAAAAAAAGTAGTTAAAGCGGTTATAGTAAGGCAAAAAAAAGAGATCAGAAGGGCAAACGGAATTAGAGTTATGTTTGAAGATAACGCAGCAGTGTTAGTAAATGATGAATCTCTTCCTATTGCAACTGAAATCAAAGGGGTTGTTGCAAGAGAGATTGCAGAAAGATATCCGAAAATTGCAGCAATATCTGCTGGGATTGTTTAAAGGTAGATTATAATGAAATCAGACACTGAAAGAAAAATAAGATATCAATCAAAATTACACAAAAAAAGAGATTTCCTTAATGCTCATCTTTCAAAAGAATTAAGACAGGAGCTCAAAAAGAGATCAGAAGCTCTAAAGAAAGGGGATAAAGTAAAGGTTATGAGAGGTAATCATAACGGAAAAGAAGCAAGAGTAACAAGAGTAAAATACCAAGAATCAAAAGTATATTTAGAGGGGTTGTTTCACAGAACTGCAAGAGCAAAAGAAGTTCCAGTTCCATTCCAACCATCAAATCTTATGATTATAGAAATTGCAAAAGAAGGAAAAAAACCTGTCAAGGTTGAAAAACCAAAAGATGTAGAAAAAATAGCTGATGAAAAATCTAAAAAAGAAATTGAGAAACCAGAACAGAAAGTAAAAAATAAAGGGGATGATTTAGATGGCTAAAAGAGGGGGTACTGCTCATCAAAAAAGACTTGCGATTACAAAAGAAATTCCAATTAACAATAAAAAGGAATACACCTGGATTATAAAACAAGCTCCAGGACCACATCCAAAAAAACATTCAATTCCTTTGCTTGTATTTTTAAGAGAGATGCTAAAGATTGCAAAAACATCAAAAGAAGCAAGTAAAATACTTAATCAGGGAGCTATAAAAATTGACGGTAAGATAAGAAAAAAAGCTGATTTCCCAATAGGCTTTATGGATGTAGTATCATTGAAAACAGGAGAGAATTATCGTATTATTATCGATACTGGCGGAAGGCTTAGACCTGTTCCAATAAATGAAGATCAGGCAAAAACAAAAGTCTTAAAGGTAGTAAAAAAGCATACTGCTCCAAAAGGAAAACACATATTAACATTCCATGATGGAAGAAACTTGATTGGGGATAACAATGTATCTGTAGGGGACAGTGTAATATTTTCTTTAAAAGATTATAAGTTAGCATCATTATTGAAATTAGAAAAAGGATGCAGGTGCCTTATCAGAGAAGGAAAACATGTTGGTGTTATTGCAACATTAAAAGATATACAACCAAGAATTGGAAGACCTGATGAAGCGATAGTAAATACAGAAAAAGAAGAGTTCATTACTGTTGCGAAATATTTATTTGTTGTAGACAAGTCATTTAAAGGTGCATCTTAATGAATGTTATGAGAGAAATCAAAATTGAAAAAGTGACTGTGAATATTGGAGTTGGAACACCAGGGGATAAATTAGAAAATGCAAAAACACTTCTAGAAAATATAACTAGCAAAACCCCTGTTGAAACACTTGCAAGAGATAGAAATCCTGTATTTAAGTTAAGAAAAGGATTGCCAATTGGAGCAAAGGTTACATTGCGTGGAGAAGACGCAAAATCATTCTTAGAAAAGGCACTTACTGCAAAGAAAAAAGTTCTTAAATCGCAGAATTTTGATAGGAACGGAAACTTTGCATTTGGAGTTGCAGAGTATATTGATTTCCCAGGCGCAAGATATGACCCAACAATTGGTATGGTTGGATTTGATGTTTGTGTTACATTAAAAAGACCTGGAAAAAGAATTCAAATAAGAAGAATTAGAAGGTCAAGGCTTGGAAAGAAACACAGGATTACAAAGGAAGAGGCAATAGAATTTGCAAAAAATGTCTTGGGGTCCCGCATAGAAGAGTGATGATTATGAAGATATCTTTAGAAGATAAATATAAGGGAAAAGGAAGAAGAGTCTGTAAAATTTGCGCTAATGCAAGAGGATTAATAAGAAAATACAAACTTAACATATGCAGAAGATGTTTCAGGGAAGTTGCAGAAAAAATAGGATTTAGAAAATATGGAATATAGGTGATGATGGAATGGCACTAGATCATTTAGCAGATGCTTTAAACACAATAAAAACCCATGAGTACACTGGACAAAAAAATTGCAGGGTTAAAGCAACTAAACTCATAGAACACGTACTTCAGGTTCTAAAAATAAATAGATATATTGATGACTATCAAAAAATAGAGGATGGAAGAGGCGGATATTACGACATAGTACTAACAGGAAAAATAAATAACTGTGGTGTAATTAAACCACGTTTTCCAGTAAAAAGAAAAGAAATTGCAGAGGCAGAACAAAGGTATATCCCTGGTGTGGGCGTTGGTTTATTGATCATTTCAACACCAGCAGGAGTAATAACCAACTTACAAGCAGAAGAAAAAAGGGTAGGCGGAAGATTACTCGCATATGTTTATTGAAGTGATACAAATGATAATTCCGGAAAAAGTTGATGTTGAAGTTAATGATGCCCTAATTATTGTAAAAGGTCCAAATGGAGCAGTACAAAGAAAAGTAAACAAATTGATTTCGTTTTCAAAAAAAGACAAAGAGTTGAATATTGATGGAAAGAACAGGGCATTGGTAGGGACCTGGGAAGCCCATATAAAAAACATGTTTATAGGAGTAACAAATGGATTTACAATCAACTTGAAAACAATTCACGCACATTTTCCTATGTCAATAAAGGTAAACGGTGACGTAATAACAATTGAAAACTTCCTCGGTGAGAAAAAACCTAGAAAAGCAAGGCGCATGGGAGATACAAAGGTCGATGTAAAAGGACAGCTTGTCACATTATCTGGTCCAGATAAAGAGGATGTTGGGAATACTTATGGTTCACTAAGACAAGCGACTAAAATAAAAGAAAAGGATGGAAGAGTATTCCAAGATGGGATTTACAAGGTGTAGTAGATGGCTAAAAAAAGATTAAAGAAAAAGAAAAAACCTAGATTCACAGTCATGAATGTAGATCATGTTAAAAGAATAGGTAACAGATGGAGAAAACCAAGAGGAATAGATAATAAAAAGAAAGCAAAGCATTCTTTCGCAGGAAAATCTCCTAGAATAGGATATAGAAACAGTATTGAAGTGAGAAACATGCATCCTTCTGGGTTTCAAGAGGTTCTTGTTCATAATTCACGCGAGTTAGAAGGATTGAAAGAAAGAGTAGTTCGAATTGGTTCAGCGGTTGGAGCTAAAAAGAAAAAGGTAATAGAGGCAAAGGCAAAGGAGCTCGGACTTAAAGTACTAAATAAAAGCAGGTGAAGATATGTCCATTGAAACGATTAGAAGGTTGGCTGCAGATATTCTTGGTGTAGGAAAGAATAGAATTAAAATGAACCCTAATGAAATTCAAAGAGTAAAAGAATCACTTACAAGAGGAGATGTTGATACTTTAATAAAAGACAAGATAATTACTTTATCTGAAGTAAGGGGAAGAAGGAAAAAAACAAGGAGAACGAGAAGAGGAGAAGGTAAAAGAAAAGGAAGAAAGGCAAGAGTAAGAAAAGAGGACTGGATGGTACAGGTAAGATCACAAAGAGCTTATTTAAGGGCACTAATAAAAGAAGGCCAACTCAAAAAAGAAAACAAAAGAGTTGTTTATACTAAAATAAAAAGTGGTACATTTAGAAGCAAGACAGCTATGCTAACATATCTAAAAGAAAATAAGATGCTATCGGAAAAAGAAGCTAAAAAAGAGGTAACAAACTCATAGGTGAATATTTATGACAAAGGCTAAAAGTCCAACATATATTGTAAAATTCAAGAGAAGAAGAAATAAAAAGACTGATTACAACAAGAGATTAAAATTAGTAAAATCAGGTAAAACTAGAGCGGTAGTAAGAAAAAGCAACAGGTCAATCCTCATCCAGTTTGTTAATTTTGATTCGGCTGGAGACAGAGTATTATATTCCTTTAACTCGCTTTCATTAAACAAATTATTTGGTTGGAATGCAAAAAGAAATAAATATACTGCTTATATTTCAGGACTTCATGCCGGAACACAAGCAAAAACAAAAGGCATAAACGAATTTGTATTTGATATTGGAAGGCATGTCCCATCAAAAGGATCTATTCTATTCGCAACATTAAAAGGATTGCTGGATGCTGGTTTAAAAACAAATGTAAATGAAGAAATATTACCAAACTTTGAGAATATTCCAGAAGAAGTAAAAACTTCAATCGAGAAAGTTAAAAAATCAGTTGCAAAGTAGAGAGGGGAGCTTATGGCTAAAGGAAGACCAAGTATGAAGCGGGAAAGAAGAAGGGAAAAATCAACACTAGATATACAAACATGGGAACCTGTGACCCAACTTGGAAAGATGGTAAAATCAGGAGAGATAACCTCAATTGACCAAATACTTGAAATGAACAAACCAATCCTAGAGGCAGAAATTATAGATGCTCTTTTCCCAGTTCTTGAAACTGAAACATTACAAGTGAAGTCAACACAAAGGGTTACTGATTCAGGAAAAAGAACACTGTTTAGAGCAGTAGTAGCTGTAGGAGATGGACAAAACCATGTTGGCCTAGGAGTAGGAAAATCAGAGGAGCTTAGGCCTGCTATAGAATATGCATTGAAGAATGCAAAAAAGAATATTATTTCTGTTAATCTGGGTTCTGGTAGTTGGGAAGGTAAACGAAAAGGAAAAAATTCACTTCCAAGAAAAACATTTGGAAAGGAAGGAAGTACTATTGTGGAACTCATTCCTGCTCCAGAAGGAGTTGGCTTAGCAGCAAATGCAATTGTGAAAAGAGTCCTTTCTTTGGGTGGGATAAAGGACATATGGAGTCATACAAGAGGAGGCAAGAATAGTTATAACATGGCAGTTGCAACTATTAAAGCCCTAGATAAGCTGAACAAGATTAAATCCCCAGCAGCATAAATAAATTGGTGAAATAAATGGATAAAATAGCAATAATTCGTATACGTGGTATTCGAAACATGAAACCAAGATTAATGAGAACACTTGAAATGTTGAGGTTACATAGGCCTAATCATTGTGTTATATATGAGGATACCCCTCAAGTGATGGGGATGATCCAGGTGATTAAGGATTATGTTGCGTATGGATCAGTTAGTCAAGAAATACTACAAAAACTCATAGAAAAAAGAGGAGAAAAAGGAGAGAATAAAGTTGACGCAAAGAAAACTCTAGAGGAAATGGCAAAAGGGAAAAAAATGAAGGATTTAATTGACCCGGTATTTAGGCTACATCCACCCAGAAAAGGATATAAAGATATTAAAAGTGCATATCCAGTTGGAGACCTTGGAAAACGCCCGGATATGGATTCATTGATTAAAAGAATGATGTGATGTTTATGAGTAACAAAAGAAAACCAAAACAAAAAAAGAAGAGACTTGGCGAAAGAACATTCGGAAAAGGAAACACAAAAAATAAGCGTGGTGCTGGTAACCGAGGCGGAAAAGGAAATGCTGGCCTGGCAAAACACAAATTTAGTTGGGTGACAGCAAACGACCCAGATTATTTTGGTACCTACGGATTCGTAAGACCAAACAGAAAAGAGATTGATGTTTTGAATCTGTTTGAACTGAACCAAAAAGCAATACTTGGAAAATTAGAGAAAAAAGGTAACAAATTCTATTTTGAGTTCAAAGGAAAGATACTTGGCAGTGGTGCAGTATCTGTTCCACTTGTAATAAAAGCGCTTGGTTGGAGCAAAAATGCAGAAGAGAAAGTGAAAAAAGCAGGTGGAGAATTGACAAAACTTGATAGTAAAGAAGAAACCCCTGCAAAAAAAACTGAAAAGGTAGAAACACCTTCAAAGTGATAATTTTGAAGAAACTTTTTCTTTTGGTTTTTCTTATTTTTGGATGTGTAAATCAGCAAACTGGAACTGCTATTCCTGAACAAAAGATTGAATACAACATTACTTTCTCTGAGCTTTGGGATTTTTCTAATGGTTTAGACTATACCTACCAATCAAATAAATCAGTTTTTTTATTTGAAGTCAAATCAAAAAATGTTGATGAGGAAGAGGTTTGGGCAATTAATCAAACAACAAATAGCTTAAATGATTCAAGTGATTCGATTTGGTATGTTATTTATAGGTCAAAAAAAGATGGGGATTGTATAAAAATGCGAACCCCCGATGGGTATGGGAATTGTGATGGAGTTAATGCAATTTATCCATTAGGTAGTCAAAAACCAGTAAAAATTTGGGATACAAAAGAGATTAAAACTAAATTGGGAAGGTATAACGCAACAAGATATGATTTTGATGTTATCATGAAAACAGGTTTGTTTGATAAGGGACTTACGAATAGGGTTGTTTTTTGGAAAGCGAAGGAGGTACCTGTTCCACTAAAGAGTGGCATTATATATAATATTAGAGAATATCCTGATTTGGAACCAGTTTATGATGAATTGATTAATTGGTCGAATTAGTTTGACAACCTTCTAACTTGAACTCTACTGACGCCCCTTGATGTTATTCCGTGAGTTTTTCTAGCATCCACATGTCTACTTAATCTTCTTGCAAAACTCCTTATAATATCAGTACTAGGAGCACCAGGGTAAACATCAACTTCTACTCTTCTGGGTCTTTCTTTATTCATGTCATAACCAATAACTGCAACGCCTATATCTCCATCAACAACTTCAACCAAAAGAGGTTCAGAAGGATAGAAAACTAATTCTGGAACAAATTTGACACCCATAGTTTGTAAAACTTCCCTTGGGGTGGTTATGGATATAGCATCACTTAAAATAAATGGTCTTCCAACTTCTTCTTTTGGTATTTTAACTAATGATGGGACATTTATTTGATCTGAAGCTTTTTCATTTGTTAGAATTAAGACATTACTTTGCCCCCTTATTTTTACTCTTACTCTTGATAGATCATCTTCTGAAACTCCTGCTTTTAGTAGTTGTTCAACTGATGGAGCTTCTATTTCTATCATTCCTTGCTCTTTTATTGAGAAACCTGCCCTTTCTAATGATTCTTCAAATGTATCAACTGCAAAATAATCTGTTCTGTAGGTTAGGATAATAGTTGCTTGTAATTCTGCAATCTGTTTTATTTCTGATAATAAGGCATTAATGTCTTTTACCCTATGTAGGCCTTGGACTACTACTAGGTCTGCATCTTGAACCATTGTTGCAAGTCTTGTTTCTCTTAGATTTGAATGTAAAAATAAGTTGAACCTTGAACCAAGAACTTCCTCTGCCCTTGAAACTGGAGACGGATAAAGAGAAAATTCAATTATTCTTTGTGCACCTCTAAATAAATCTTGAAAACATCTGATTACTCCTAATATTTCTCTGAACGCATGGAGATTTTCTAATCTTTCTACTAAGGATAATTTTGCGGCTACTGAATTGTTTTCTCTTTCTAATGCCAGTTCTACTGCTTGGTCTGGAGTTAAACCTTTTTTTCTGTAATAAGCTTGCCATAGCATTGGATTTGCGTATATTCTTGCAGTTACAATTTTACGATTAAATGGTAAAGAGCCACCTTTATAACTAGATAATCCGATTATGGTTACTTCTTTGCCAGATTTATTTATACCTCTTAAGATCTCTAAATCAAGTCTTTTATTAACAGCATCAACAATTTTAGCTGATGGGCCAGTCTCATAACTAAACGTTTTCCTAAGTTCTACAAATTGGTTGATATCACAACCTTTGATATAAGCTATAGCCCGTTCCTCTGCTGCTTCAATAAGTTTTGAATTTGCTTTGAAACGTTCGTAAATAAGATAATCGGAATACGGAAGTGGACCATTCATTTTCCTAGACAAAGAATAAGCATACGGAATGCCGTTAAATTCTCTAATTGCTTTTTCTATCTCACTATCAATTCTTTCGTAAGTTTTAGCCAAAGCTCTTGATGGCAAATTTTGTAACCAATTATCATCTAAAATTTTTTTGTTTAATTCATCAATCGGAATTCCTGAAACATAAACAACGGCTCTTTCTTCATAAGCTTCCCTTATTCTGGAATTTGCCTTGAAACGTTTCGAAACAAAAGATTGACTAAAAGGAAGCGGGCCTTTTAATTTCCTACTAAGGTTAGATGAATTTGGAATTCCGTTAAATCTTTGTATAGTTTCGATGATTTGATTATCAATTCTAGCATATATCACTTCAGAGATTGGTGCTGGTAAGCTATGCATAAAACCATGATCCGATACTTTTCGATCCAAATCTTCTAATGATAAGTTAGTTATATAGGAAATGCTCCTTTGTTCGGCTAATGCAGCTAATTCACGATTTTCTTTTAAACGCCTAGATAAAACAGTATGATGGAATGGGAGTGAACCCAAGTTATCAACAACAAACGAATAAGGTGTTACAATTCCTTCGTAAGATTCAACTGCTTGCATTATATACTTATCAACATTTAACCATAATCTTTCAAGTAATTTATTATCATCATAACCAAGCTTACTCAACCCTGCAATAATTGCAGGATTGTTTGTTATTAGTGATAGTTTTTCCATTGATGCAGTATCCAAATACTCAAACGCTCTTTTTTTTGCTTCATCTCTTATTTGGGCGTTTTTCAGAAAACGGATTCTTATAAAAGCCTGACTATAAGGAACAGGACCCCCTTCTGTTCTCGTTTTGCTAAGATTTGATGGGTTAGGTATTCCATCAAATGACTGAATTGCTGTAAGAATCAGAATGTCTGCTTCTGAATAGTCTTTCACCATATAACATATCTTATAACTAATAAGGTATTTAAATGCGAGATTTTGTAAAAAGGAATAAAAAACTTCCAAAACCTTTTAAATATATAGATAAAAAAGAAGATAAAGAAAGGCTAGTTAAGTGGTTAGATGGGAATTGTTGATATTTTAGCTTCAATAGCAAAAGTCTTACCTGAGGTAAAGGCTCCTGAGAGGCCCCCACAGGCTAAGGAAAGGCTTATGTGGACAGGAATTGCATTAGTACTTTTCTTCTTCATGTATCATATTACTGTTTTTGGTGTTCAAATTAGTTTTGCAGGTATTGATTTTCTCCAAACAATTACAGCTTCAAGAATTGGAAGTTTGTTAACAACTGGTATCGGTCCTTTAGTATTATCAAGCATTTTCTTGCAGTTGTTTGTAGGAGCAGGATTGATAAAGCTAAACTTACAGGATAAAAAAGACAAACAAAAATTCCAGGAAGCACAAAAAGTTCTTGCGATTGTACTTGCATTAGTGGAAGGTGGAATCTTCGCAAGCACGGCACTTAGTGGTTCAATCATTTCAGTTGGAGGACTTTCATATGAGGTAATGATGGCAATTGTTGTAATACAAATTGCATTAGGTTCAGTTGCCATGTTATATTTAGATGAGATTGTATCAAAATATGGTATTGGAAGTGGTATTAGTTTATTTATAGCTGCTGGTGTTTCACAAGCAATAATAGGAGGCCTTATCGCACTTATATTTGGAGAAACAAATAGTGTTATTGCAGCACTTACTGGTGGAGGTGCTGAGAGTATTTCTCGTGCCCTTTTGGTTCTTTTACCATTTTTCTTTACAGTTATTGTATTTTTGGTTGTTGTATTTGCAGAAGGAATTAAAGTTGAGATCCCTCTTGCATTTAATAGAATGCGAGGGATGGCACCAAAGCTTCCGTTAAAATTCTTTTATGTTTCCAATATTCCGGTTATTTTTGCAGCAGCACTTATGCTTAATGTCCAAATATTTGCAGGTGGACTGCTCTTCAATGCAAATCATTACGATCAAAATGGAATTTTAAATATAACACATGTTGAAAATGATATTATTTCTAAATATATTGGATTTGTAGACAATCAAAATAGACTCAGGGATGGATTCCTCTATTTAATAAGTCCTATTAATGCACAAGGGCAGGATTTGATAGGGTTTTGGCAAGGATTCTTATTAACTGCTGAAACTCCTGTAAATCATATTCCAGAATGGGTGCACGCAGTTGTGTATATTTTGTTCCTTTCATTTGCTTGTATTTTGTTTGGGATGTTCTGGACAGAAACTGCAAATATGGATGCCAAGTCAGTTACAAATCAATT
Organism: Candidatus Bilamarchaeaceae archaeon; assembly: GCA_035290745.1. Classification (GTDB taxonomy): domain Archaea; phylum Micrarchaeota; class Micrarchaeia; order Anstonellales; family Bilamarchaeaceae; genus DATDTS01. Next base: position 12,093 of record DATDTS010000025.1, read on the forward strand.
GATTTCTTCTGGTGTCCAGATTCCTGGTTTTAGAAGAGACCCTAGAATGATTGAATCTATTTTAAGCAAACATATCTTCCCATTAACTGTTCTTGGTTCATTTAGTGTTGGATTGCTTGCTGGAGTTGCTGACTTAACTGGAGCACTCGGAAGCGGAACTGGTATTCTTCTTACAGTTGGTATTTTCTACAGGATGTATGAACAGATTGAACAAATGAATATGTTTGAGATGTATCCTGGACTTGGCAAGTTCATAGGAGAAGAGTGAAAGCAATAAAAACATTACTGTACATATATAATAACTTATGCGGCTAATTAGTAGGATGTACAAAACTCATTGTCTAAAGAGACATATGCTTAGAGAAATTAATGAAGCTATAACTCCTAGAGAGTTTATTAGACAGAGTAAGGGCAAAATTGAAGAGGTAATGGGAGTAAGAATTAAAGATGAAAGAATTGATAGGTTAAGGATATGGACAAGAATCCCAGGATATGATCTTTATTTATATTTAAGAGCTAAAAGCAATGGATTTGAGAGTAGCGATGAACTAGGAAGAAAGATTGGTAGAAGAACTATCTATATTGCGATTAATCGACTTGTGAGAAAAAGAATAGAAAAAAACAAATTGTATAATTTTGATCCATCTGATGCAAAAGTATCTGAACAAGTAGACAAGATAATAAAGTTAGTAAAGGAAATTGCGATTCACGAGTTTGTGCACATAGTTGACCATGATAGAGAAGAAGAGGATAAAAGAAGAAGGCAATTGGGTTTTGTAGATAGTATGAAATTAACTGCAAGAGTTGAACGCGGAGACATTGATGAAGAAATGTGGGATAAGACATATCAAAGGATTGCAGAACTGCCATTTAACGAATTAATTGCAATAGGAACAACCAGTCTGGTTTTAGGTAAGAATGTTCTTGATGATTGCAGTGACGCATATTTAGGAGAATATGAACGTGTAAAAGAAAGGCTAAGAGAAACACAAAGAGAGGACCATGAATCAAGATTTATGCGAAACTATGAATTTTTTATGGAAGAAAGACACTTGATTGCAACTTGGTTTTTAGCTCAGGTTATGCCAATTTTAGGACAAGAAACAATTAGAGAAGTATTGAGAAGAAGACCAACATTTGAGGAACTTGTAAATCCTGAACTTTATTGCTAGACTAACTTAAAACTTCTTTTATTTTTTCACCAAATTGTTTTGCTGATGATGGCCCATCAGCTGTGATTATTTTTCCATCCTGAACTACGCTTTGGTTAACATAAATAGCACCAAATTTCTCTAAAACTTGTGGAGTTTCAGTTTTATACTCTCCATCATGCCCAACCCAAACTGTTGCCTTTTTTCCTTTTAGAACTCCTGCTTTAGCTAAAGTGGTTGGTGCCCAGCAAATTGCACAAACAAATTTACCCTTCTTATAGGCTTCTTTAGCAATCTCAATTGCTTTTTCTTCTTTTCTAATTAATGGAGTTCCTCTTCCTCCAACATAGATAATTGCATCGTAATTGTCAACTTTAACCTCACCCAAACTAAATTTTGATTCAGCTTTTGCCCCTAGCATCCCATCACATGTTCCTTTCTTTGTCGAAGCAATTTCTGTCTCAAAATCAGCATTATCTAAAACTTCTTTTGTGTGTAATAGTTCTTCATCCCTGAATCCTTGAGGGGCGATAATAAATAGTATTTTAGCCATTTTTACATCATTTAAATAGAAGGTAATTCATATTTATAAATATAATCCATTATAGCATTGACAGGTGAACTTATGATCATTATTATGGGGTTACCAGGAGCTGGAAAATCAACTGTTCTTGATAGAGTAAAACAACTACAACCAGATTATAACTTCAAAAATTATGGAGATTTGATGTTTGAGATTGAGAAGGAGAAGTATGGTATCAAACACAGGGATGAGATGAGAAAAATTCCTGTGGAAGATCAAAAGAAAGTACAGAAAATGGTTGTTGAAAGATTGGCAAAAGAGAAAGGAAAGTTTGTTCTAGATACACACTGTTCAATTAATACCTCTAAGGGATATCTGCCGGGCCTTTCAATGGACTTGCTTAACAAAGCAAAAATAGATGCTTTGGTGCTAATAACAACTGATCCAAAAGATATTCTGGAAAGAAGAAGTTCTGATAAATCAAGAAAAAGGGATGATGAGTCAGCACAAGATATAAGCGATCA
>DATDTS010000026.1:0-2560 GCA_035290745.1 Candidatus Bilamarchaeaceae archaeon
CAAAAACTATAAACAAACAATTCTGCGTTATATTTCAAAAGAGCTTCTAAAGCTGAATGCAAATTCGACAATAAATTTTGCTGCCCTGTATGTGGACTTGGTTGGCTCAACACTGATGTCTATGAAGCTTTCATCAGAACACCTATCAACTTTAATTAGTATTTTCACTCAAGAAATGTCATCACTTGTGTCTATACACAATGGATACGTCTTAAAATATGCAGGCGATGCAGTAATAGCATTCTTTCCTGAGACTGAAAGCTTTTCTCAAATGTGTTACAATGCATTGAATTGTGCAGTTGCAATGAACAACATTGTACATTATGGTATAAACAAAGCTATTGTTGATGCAGGATTTGAACCATTAAACATTAGAATCGGAATTGAAGCCGGCTCTAACAAAATTATGTTGATAGGAGGAGACGTGGATATTATAGGATTTAACATGAATATTGCAGCAAAAGTACAATCAATAGCAAAACCCGGTCATATAGGCATAGGGCAGCGATGTTATGCAGCACTAGACCAAGATGCACAAAGTAAATTTGTACAGTTAGGTCTTAGTGATTCCTGGAAGTATAAGGATTCTGAAGGAAATCCATACAAATTATATGAATATCAAGAAGAAGAAACTTGAACTATTATAAAATGACTTTACACAAACAAAATTTGCAGTTTATTTTTCACTAAAAATAGTTTCAGTTGGATACACTTCGATTCCAACTTTGTCAACAATATTGTAAGGGTGTGGTTTGTTGTCTACTTGAACTCCGCGCATTTTCGATATTTGAATTGCTCTAGTCCCATCTTTTAATAAAAACATGCCAATGACTCCGTCAGAAAGATATTCTTCTATATTAATTCCTCGACCTATGCCATACCCCAAAGCTTCACTTATAATTACAGTAGTTACATCAAGTGAGGAAAGTGCTTCGATTAATGATAAAATTGCGCCTCTTCTTTGAACGTCATCAGGAAACCTAAATGTTAGAGCCGTTAGATCATCTATAACAACTCGCTTTGCCCCAATTTTTTCTATATGTAGAGAAAGCAAATCTATTAGGTCCTCTAAAGTAAGATCATCAGGGGTATAGACTGCATCAACAGAAGCAGCTGTTTGAGGCAGTCTCCTTATTGCGGCACCTTCTAGAAATAAAAAGTGACCGTTTTTTTCATGCATTTCAAAATCCCAACCAAATTGTAACATGTCATGCATGAATGCCTTTTTTGAATAATCAAGACTTACATAAATGGTTCCTTCGTTATATTTTTCTAATCCCTCTTTTAGAAACTGAGTGCATAGAATTGATTTTCCACTTCCAGGTCCTCCTAAAACAAGAATTGTTCTTTTTTCTGGCAGGCCTCCACCAAGTAAAATATCTAGCCCTTCTATTCCAGTAGATAATTTTCTTGGCTGAGTTGATTGTACAGTCATTAAGTTTTTTCTCAGATTGCTAATTATTATGTTGAATTAACAAATCTTCTCGTACTAGTTGAACTTCCTTTGAAGAGTATCTACTATTATTGAGCCTTTTAACACGCATAAACATTCTTGTTTCCCCTTCCAACTCTTTTTCATATATCTCAATTTGGCCATCAAAGAGGTCAAGTAATGACTGGACATCTTCTCTTGAATGCATATGCGGATTAAGCGTTGCTAATATGGTGAAGTTTTTTTGTTTAAACTTGGTAATTGTTTCTCTAAGCCATTTTCTGGTATTAACAGACTGGTTTGATAGTAAAGTATCTGAAAGCATATCGATAACTAATCTTTTCAAGTATTCTTGGCCTGATATTTTTTCAATGTTACTTAGTAAAGTAGTCAAAGCAACAGAAAGTTCGGTTAGTCGCTCAACTCCTCTTACTTGCACACAATTTTCTGCACTACATTTTAATGATCCAAGATCAACCTGTGGATTGCAAATTACCTGATAAAGCAATTGGCTTTGCATTATTTTGTCATTTTGACCAAATTTATCATCTGTTGTAACATATACTACTACTTCAGATTGGTCTAGACCAGTTTCAACAAATCTAGTCATAATTATCTCTTTTTCCTCACAAGCAGGTGATGTAATTAACAGTACTCCGTTTTTTGGAATTCCTCCATACATCGCATCATCTACAATTTTTTGACCAAATGCAACTTTATTTGGATCGAACACAACGGCTAGCGCTTCATTTGATTGTTCGTCAGACTCTGTTTTTTGTCTAGTAGCTGATCTGCCACAATTCCTGCAAAAGTTTTCACCAACAGCTATTGGATTTAGACAAACGTCGCAGATTTTTTCTTTTTGTGTTATGTGTGGGGCCGTCGAAGAAATAATTTCAGATTTTATTTTAGAAAATTCCTCTTCCACATCTTTTTCACTTATATATGATTTAGGAACACTAAAATCAAATTCAAAGAAAATATTTACATTATTTGATACTTGCTTTAGCGATACCTTCAAAGTAGTTTTTATATCTTTAAAACTAGTCGCAAACATTCCTCTTTTTCCTCTTTTAAGTTCCATAAGGGATGGCCATGTTGTAGATGATTCAGAATATCCTAGAGATG
>DATDTS010000027.1:0-21486 GCA_035290745.1 Candidatus Bilamarchaeaceae archaeon
GGCACAAACTGACCCATATGACAAAGAATCCCTTCCATAATCATAAGTTTTTTTCTTTCACTCAGTTCGTCTTTTCCTTCATAAAAACGATTAAGTAGTTCTCTAACTAAAACCATTCCCCATACCTCATGATTTTGACGAATAATTGAATTCCCAATGTCATGAAGGAATGCTGAGAATAAAACGATCTCGAGAGAATCCCCAAATTCTGCAGTTTTGAATTCTGAAACTAAATTCGGGATGATGTTTTTTTCATTAAGCAACTTCAATGCTCTCATTGCATTTAATGCAGCAATCCTTGCATGGATTTTTCCATGATCATTATACCCCATCCTGGTAACAGTAACGCAATTAGACATACTCAAGAAATAATCTACCTGGTTATCAGTTCTTAGAAAAGTTAGAACTTTTTGTGCATTTGGATATTTACTGATCTCGTTATCTAACGCTTTTTCAAGTTTTTCCCAAGCCATAAAATTTTCCTCCATAAAATTTTATTATTGAAATTGGATAATTTCAATGCTATATATACAACCAACTACCTGTCACAAGCATGTATTAAATAGTTTATGATTTATTACATCTTCTTATCACATATCTATCAACACAGGTGGTCTCATGGAAAAAGGAACAACAACCGTCAAAGAGGGACTTGCACAAATGCTTAAGGGAGGAGTAATAATGGATGTTGTTAATGTAGACCATGCAAAGATTGCAGAAAAGGCAGGCGCAGTGTCAGTAATGGCATTGGAAAGGGTTCCGGCAGATATCCGAGCACATGGTGGAGTAGCAAGAATGTCAGACCCAAAAATGATTCTAGAAATCAAAAGTGCAATATCAATACCAGTAATGGCAAAGTGCAGGATTGGACATTTTGTTGAAGCACAAATATTAGAAGCAATTGGAATTGATTTTATTGATGAAAGCGAAGTTCTAACTCCTGCAGATTATGAGAGCCATGTTGATAAGACAAAATTCAAATCCCCTTTTGTATGTGGCGCGAGAAATCTTGGAGAAGCTTTAAGACGAATCACTGAAGGGGCTGCAATGATTAGAACAAAAGGAGAAGCTGGAACTGGAAACATTGTTGAAGCGATAAAACATATCAAGACAATTAAGCAAGAAATTGATTCGCTGAATTCAAAAAATATTGCAAAAAAAGCAAAAGAATACCGAGTTCCACTGGAGTTAGTAAAGAGAACAATGCAACTCAAAAGATTACCAGTTGTTAATTTTGCAGCTGGAGGAATTGCAACACCTGCAGATGCTGCATTGTGTATGCAACTTGGTTGCGATGGAGTTTTTGTAGGCTCAGGAATATTCAAATCATCAAATCCAGAAAAAATGGCAAGAGCAATAGTTGATGCTGTGGCACATTATGATGATCCAAAGTTTTTAGCTAAAGTTTCTGAAGGTCTTGGAGATGCGATGAGAGGATTGGAGATTGCAACACTTGAAACAAAATTAGCTGAAAGAGGAAACTGAAGATTTTGATTGCTTTTGACTTTTGGTTACTTTTCTTTTGAAAGATTCTTCAATGTTTGTTCAATATATGAATCTAACTCTTTATCTTCAGCATCAACTTGAGTTGCATGCATTATCTCAAGTACTTTGGAATATGGAATTCCGTACATTTCCGAAATTTTTCTAATGCTGTATCCTTGCCTTCGTGCACTTATAACTCTGAGTTCATCAATATGTTGAAGCAAAAATTGTTTTGCAACTGTGGCTCGACTAAGATAAGACCTTTTGGCTTCCGTATCCAAATATTCAACAACCTCTCTTGACAAGGTTATGTTAACTGCGATATTTTCATTCATACTATCCCCTCCAATTTTTAATATTTTTAAGCACTTTGTCTATAACATAAACGCGATTATAAAAATTTCTAAGTTTATTCAAAACTTCGATTCCTTTTTCTTCTGTCCATTTGTTATCCATAAGCAATTTATGTATGAAATGAGGGGTATCCAAGGTATAAACATTGTTACCCTGAGCTGCTTTTATAAGATTTTTATCATCGGATACCAAAACACAACTCATAGCTTTTGCAGTGCACAGTAACTCTAAATCAGTATCTGAAAGCTTGTCCGTTTTTCCAGTTATGTTTATTTTTTTGACAGGAACCGTATGTATTTCTATTGATATATTCTTTTCATATTTTACTTCTTGTATTACACTATCTGTTGTCAAAATTGATTCATCGAAATAAAGTTGGCTGAGTTGCAACATGTAAATACAATAAGTCGAATTTACAATATATTTCCGCATAATTATAATTACAATTAAAAGGATTTATAAGTTTTTGTAATTTTTGTTGGATTTGTAAACAGCAATAACAATTCAGATTAGAGATCTAGATCAAAAATGTTTGCAGGGATTGGAGCAAAGAATCTTGATTTACCTGCTAATTCCCAGTTAGTTACAAATGTTGTAAACCACTTAAGATCAAGCCTTAAAGAAAAGAGGGCACACAATACTCTCCCTTCACCTAATGGCAAAAGAAATGAAAGCTCAGGCACTCGGTAGCCCTCATTTTTTAATAAATGCTCTTGAATAAATGGTTGCCCGCGTTGGATTGCCAATAACGTAGAATAAACATAAAATAAAACATCTCGTTTAACACCATCATTTTCAAAATCCATAATTTGTGATAGTGCCCTTGCACCCATAGTCCTCCTTGAATATGCTGCAGCCAATTTTGTTTCATATAAAGGACTTGATGGATCTTGCCTTGCTTTTGCTAAGAATGCTGACTCTTCAGTAAGGCTTATCACTTGTAGGCCTCTTCTTAGAAGATGGCCTGTAGCTTCTAGACCAAAACCTTGAACATGCTTAAGGGTGTGGTCTTTTAGTGAGACAGACAATCCTGCGTCCACTAAAAGACGCTGGCCGATCTCAACTCTACTAATTCCCCTAGCAGCATCCAAGGCTCTGTAATAAAATTCTTCAAAAGATTGGCGTTCAGATCCTCCTCCCCATCTAATCTCTTGGGCAACATCTGGTAGAACTAAACCGTTAACTTCTGGAAATAGGCCTTTTGCTTCAAAAAGAGATTGATACCACCTAACAATTACCCTGTCTCTTTGAGAAGAGATTGCTCTGCGAATTAGCCACTCAAATAATGAAGATCCGGTAGGTATTCCTAACTTTAGATTTAACCTTTCTACTAATTCAACACCTTGTTCTGGGGTTCGTGGTCTTTCTACTTGTAATCCACACGCTTCGGCAAATTCACATAATTCATAAATTCTTCTCATTGGATCATCGGCAAACTCTCTTTGGAGATCAACAAACCGTAATACAGTATCAATATGAGGAACTAAAGACGAAGAATCAGAAGCAGCTCTTACTTGGCGCAAAACATCTAACACACCATCATATTTACCAACTCTTTGTTGGACAGTTGCTAAACGATGCTCCAAAGCTTCTTCTTTTTTTCTTGATGACCTTGCCTTTAATCTCTCAATTTCTTCTTCAATACCAACAACACAAGCAACAAAATCTATATTACCTTCTGTTGTGCTGCTATTTTTGGTAAGAGAAAATGAATATGCAACATCTAATACCCTTCTATGCGTATGTAATTCTCTTTCAATTGAGTCCCGTAATTTATCAACTGCTCTTGCCAACTGGCTTACACGAAGAGATAAACTCTTTTTTCCTTCTTCTCCCTTTCCACCAAGAGTATTAGTTTTAACCAAGCATCCAGTTAAATGACTACTTCTCTCATCCGCCCTTGACTTAGATAATCTAGAAAACTTGTTCCAGCTATTTGCAAAATCAGCATAAACCTTGCAAAGCTCGTAACAGTCCCTAAATCTTGCAAACTCTCCTGCAACAACCCTATGTTGTTCCACTGCTGTAAGATACTCCTGCTTCAAGGAGGCAAGTCTTCTGTCTCGCTCATCAAGAAATTCTTTAAAAGCCTTTTTAAAAGGCCTAACAAGTTCAACTAAAGGCCCCATGTCAAAATGAAGTGCTAAGTGAAAAGCAAGATAACGAAACACCCCAGCTATTTTTGATAATAAAGGCAACTTTCCAAAATGACCTAAACAACAAATCCCGTGCTTTTGTTTATACTCTTGAATTGGTCTGCCTGCTTCAAATTGTCTTTCACCAAGTCCACCAGTATAATTATCTACTGTAGCACACATCTCATGATAGCTTGTTCTTACTCGAGATTCCAAAGAATTCTTTTTTGTTTCTAGCTCTATTGCTCTTCCAATCATTTCAGGCAAAACAAATTCTTTTATTCCAAAAGGATTAATTGGACGAAAAAAATCTCTCATTTTTGCAACAAGTGGTTCAACATCTATGTCACTCAATCCTTCAACATGGTTACGCAATTCAATTAATCCATCATAAAGCAATCTTATAACATCAAAAATATCATTAAGTTGTCCAACATTAACCCCTTCACTTACCCTTGACCATTCCTGATTAAAAATTGCAGAAACCTTGTCAGCAGATATTGTCTGACCTGAAATTGAGACTAAAAGAGCCTGATCGAGATCTGGAACTCCATCAAGAAGTCTTAGTCTTTCTTCTTGAACAATGGCACTCACTGACTCTGATTTGCTTGCTGCCTGTAAAGCTGCATCTTGTGCTGCTCTTTGAGCTTTGTCTATCTCTTGCCTTCGTCTCAGTTCTACTCGCTTATCAAGCACACGCTGAATTTCTCTTCTTTTTTGAGCACTAGATTGTTCTCGGTCTTGCCTAGAACGTGAAGCGTCTCCAAAGTAAACCTTTCTCTGCCTTGCCATCGGTTATTAATGATATCAAGTTATGTTTTTAAAGAGGTGTGGTATTCCTTGTCCTTAAGCAGCAGAGCTAACCTCATTCATTGCCCCAACCTCCCTAAGAAAAGGAGTAACAACCCTTAAAAAATCCTTTAAATGAGTTGCATACGGAGTGTGGCTGCCCTCTTCAATAACACTAAATCGAGCACCCTGATCTTGAGCTATTCCTTCAAGCATGCGTGGCTGAACAACCCAATCCCTTCCACCTGCAATATACAACGAAGGTCTTGAAATGCGAGGCAATTGATCTCTGTGGTTGCCCTCTTTTCTCATTGCTAGATAAGACACTGCAATTGCCCTTGCTGAGGTTCTTTGAAGATAATCTGCAAAAAAAGTAACATTGCGTTTGGTTACACCAATAGCTTGCAAAAAATCGAATGTTTTACCTGCAGCAAGCTCATCAATCGCACCAGATTTAAGGCCAACAGATTTAAGTGCATCAAAAATCCCTGGAAATAACTCCGCATAAAATGCAAGTGTATTAGCACTAAAACGAACTGGAAGTGAGTTACCAAAATACCAGCTAACCAACGGATCCAACAAAGGGGTGCATACGAAAATAGCACTATTGACCCGATCCGGTTCTGCCTCAAAAATGTGTTTGACTATTTGACCAGCCATTGAATGGCTAAAAAAATAAGCACTTTTGATATGAAGCGCATTCATAATATCAATAAAAGCCTGGGCACAATCAACCATATATGTTCTTGGAGACGTTCGTCCAAGAGTTGTGTCACCATGACCAAGATTTTCTGGAACTATAATTGTTGCGTGTGATGAAAACCTCCTTGCAACTTGCCTCCATAGTTCAGGAGGAGTTACCCAACCTGAACAAAGAACAATGGCCTTTTCAGATTTAGGATTTGGCCAAACAAGACAACGGACTCTGGCTCCATTTCTAACAGTAAAAAAACGTTGTTGAGGTTCTTTTGAATAGTGCCTCATAGATATATTATGTTAGTATAAATTATTTAATGTTTTTAAACAGTTATTCAAATTATCTACTTATGAACATAGGGGTGTTGGCATTTCAGGGAGGAGTAATAGAACATATTAAGGCCACAAAGGATGCTGCAAAGAAATTGGGTTTGAAATGCGATGTTGTTGCTGTTAAATATAAAAAGGATTTTAATGAGTTGGACGGATTAATCCTTCCAGGTGGAGAGTCAACAACTCTTTGGAAATTAATAGAAAGAGAAGGAATTGTTGATAAAATAAAAAGCGTCAAAGCAATTTTTGGTACATGTGCAGGCGCAATAATGATTGCAAAAAAAGTAAAGGGATTAATAGATGGACAAAAAAGCCTTGATCTTGTGGATATAGAAACAGACAGAAATGCGTATGGACCTCAAACAGAATCCTTTGAAACTGATATTGAAACTGCTTTAGGTAAAATGCACGCAGTTTTCATTCGGGCACCAAAAATAAATGTAGAAAAAAATGTTAGGGTATTAGGGAAACTCAATAATGAAATTGTCGCAGCCGAACAAAGAACAAAAGATAAATTTTATTTAATAACTAGTTTTCATCCTGAGTTAACGACCACTTTGTTTCATGAATATTTTTTAAGAACTACATCCAGATTGTGACTTCGCCCCTTTCTGAATCCCTTTTTGGTAAATCCCCTTCACGAACGTATCCACCATAACTATTTGGATCTGGAACCCATCCAGGTGGTATTTGTAGTGGCACTTCAATATGAAGAGGTATTCCTACTTCTTCTCTCCTTCTTTCCTCCTCTTGTTGCCTACGATATATAACAACATCCAAAGGAGCCACAGGTTTGTCAGCCCTTTTAAGAGACAAAGAATCTGGCTCTAGAGGTTTGTTTCTAAATCGATCTGGTCGTCTTGCAGAATTGCATACTCGAGTTGCCTTAAGTTGCAAATTATGCATACTAATATTATGTGGCAGGTTATATATAAATGTTTGTCCCAAAATTCAGTAATCAAATATACTGAAACCAGAAAGTTTTCTGGTTTCAACTATCCAGAACCAACGAGATAAACCCTAGAAACCAAAATCGGAAAAACGTATTTGGTTCTGTATATGTTATGCAACAGACCGCACTGGTTCAACTAAACTTAAATGAGGGCGTTGAAAAGGAAAGTCCGCAACTAGCTCAATAGAACTAACTGGCACTATGCTTGCACCTCGAAGTTTTACGGCTCTTGGATCGCGTACTGTTTGATTATCAGAACCAAGAACTTCTAAGGAAACCCGAACGTACACAAGTCTGCCCTCATCCAAAACACAGTCTGCTACACCGTTTGTAAAATCCGCATCAAACTTAGCAGGAAGGCCTGGGAAAAATCCGGTTAGTTCTCTTGCTAAACGAACTTCGGTTGGGGTTAATCTTTCATCTAAAAGACCAACAGGAACATAAGGATTAGCAACATGCATATGTGTACCAATAAGTGCCATTTCTTGAGCTGTTAGGATTTTACTTAAAGGACGGTGACCTTGGTGAAAAAGAAACTCTCTTAACTCAAGATGAAATAGTGTTGTATCTGGAGATTTACCATCACAAGCAAGAGCAAGAGAACTAAATGCACCATCAAGATCCCTGAGATTAACTAAAAATGGTGCAGAACCTGAATCAAATATTGTTTCGATCATTCTTTCAAGATTATCAAGAGCTCTGCGCGCCGCTTCGTTTGAACTTGGAACTTGTCTTTTCATTCCATGGAATTTGCGTATGGCTAGTTGTAGAGTAATTTGGGACATGTGTATAATAATGGTTGTATGGGTATTTAAATATATGTCCCCATAAATTTTTTCTTAGATAAAGTAAAAGAGGGTCGCAATGATTACATACATAGTAATTAACTGCAAGCCTTCAAACCAGTTGAATTTCCCATCATTTGATATTTCATTAACAATAAGAACAGAAGCAAAAACAGCGATAAGCTCAAATGGTGCAAAAACTAAATCCATTGGCTGATTAAAGAACAAAACACCAGCCAATACAGTGACAGGTGCAACAAACATTGCTATCTGCAATGAGGAACCAACTGTTATGTTTATTGCAACGTTGATCTCATTTTTAAGTGCAAAGAAAATTGCTGCAAGATGTTCTGCAGCATTGCCAACAAGTGCAATAATAACTGCACCAACAAAAACCTCACCAAAATTAAGATTATGAGCAACTACTTCAACTTGGCTGACAAGAGCCTCTGACATCAATGCAAGCACAATCGTAGAAATGGCCAGCACAATAGCTGCCCTCTTTTTTGTCCATTGTGGTTTTTCATTATGTTCAGTAATAAAAAGATGTTTGTGGGTTTTAAGAGAGAATAATAGGCTTCCAGCATAAACAAGCAATAAGAGAACAGAGATGATTAATGAAAGATTGATCTCTTTTGTAATTGTGTGTTCTGGAAATAGATGAAATAACGAAGGTATCATAAGACTCAAAAACGCGATAAGAAGCATTGTAGAGTTCATTCCCGCAAGCATGGTTGAGAATTTTTGTTCCTTATATTTTAGCCCCCCTACAAGCATACTTATACCAAGAACAAACAAAAGATTGCCGATAATAGATCCAGTTATTGATGCTTTTACTAATTCAATAAGACCCTTGCCTATTGCAATTAATGCAATAATTAACTCTGCTGCATTCCCAAAAGTAGCATTAAGTAAACCACCAATATGTCCGCCATAGTGTTTTGCAAGCTCTTCAGTTGCTTCTCCCATTTTTGCTGCTAAAGGAAGAATCGCAAGAATTGAACTTATAAAAATAAGAAGTGGATCTGATGATGTGAATTCAAGAAAAAAGGTTATTAGAACAAAAGCGAATAGGTAATCAATCCATCTCATGGTTTGAGATTAATGAAGAAACCTTTTATTAATTTTGTTAGTATGCATACTTACTTTATATATTATATTCTACCACAAATACCAATGTTTATAAAAACAACCAATCTTATGGGATCCATGGGAAAAATAGAGGAGTATATCAAAGAGGAACTCCAGAATAAAAAGGGCCTCTTGTTTACATTAATAGATCCTGATGACCATACACAACAAAACGCAATTAAAACTGCAAAAAATGCCAATGAAGCTGGAACCGACCTAATCTTAATTGGTGGAAGCACCCTAAGTTCACAGGAAAAATTAGATGAAGTTGCAAAACAAATAAAGGAAAATGTAAATGTTCCTGTTGTTTTATTTCCAGGAAGCGTAAGCTGGCTTACAAAATATGTTGATGGGACCTATTTTATGTCATTATTAAATTCCAGGGACACGAGATGGATAAGCGGGGCTCAGGCAAAAGGAGCTCCAATGATAAAAAAGATTGGAATTGAGCCTATTCCTGTTGGCTATCTGGTAGTTGAGCCAGGCGGGACAGTTGGAAAAGTTGCAAATGTTGAATTGATTAAAAGGGATGATTTTGAGGGAGCGGCTGCTTATGCACTTGCTGCCCAGTATATGGGATTTCACTTTGTAATAACTGATACTGGGAGCAACCCTTCCAATGGGCATATACCATTAGAGATGGTGACTGCTGTTTCTAAAACAATTGATATTCCTTATATTGTAGCAGGAGGAATTAGAACTCCGGATCAAGCAAAAAAAGTAATAAGTTCTGGGGCAGACATTATCCAGGTAGGCACTGCATTTGAAGAAAATGGCGGGGTTCAAAAAATTAAAGATATGATAAGGGCAGTGAGAGAAGGGGCAAAACAAAAATAGTAATGATGAAAAGATCTTATTGTTCGGTAATAACCACTTTCACTTCTAACTTCTCGAAATCTTTTTCAGGTAACTTGTATAAATTGTTGTAAAAACCCCGATTTAAATCAGTATCCGAAGAGTTTTGGGCAATAGTTGGATAATCGTATAAAACTACTTTATCCAAAACAATAGTATAGTTACCAGGACTCGCGTCAACGTAACCTCCAAATGATTTGTCAAAATACCTTCCATTCCATAAATCAAGCATACTCTCGTTTCCTGGTTCAATAAGTTGAATGAGTGGAAATTCGCAAATTAAAAGTACTGGAGCAGTTGGATCAGTTAGAACCAGTTCGTTTCCATTAGCGTCATATACTGAAAAAAAACTTCCTCCACATGAATTCTTAGACATGATATACAGTGGTTTTTGCTCATTGTTTTTTATTTTTGCTTGTATTGGTTCTCCTGCGCTGTAAGTAGTATTAAGGGGACTGAAATCGAGATTTGACTTGGTTTTGTTTTTGCTTAAATTATCACTTATCCTAAAATCAGGCGGTTCAACATATCCTTTCGGTTGATCTGGATCTTTATTATCTTGATTAACACAACCAGCAATAACTAAAATCAATCCAACAAATAAAATAACAAATACCTTTTTCATAATTCTATTTCGCAGGTAATAAATAATAAATATTTGATTTGATTAGGTTTTTACCTAAGAACTCAAACCAATCAGTAGTCCTGCTCAAAAATCTGGGCGTCCTTGTAAACACTTATCCCCTTATTGGTTATCATCATCGGGAAAACATCTAAGGAGTGATTAACACCCCTCATTTTCCTAATAAAAATTGCCCTGACATGAGAACCGCCTGTTTGTTTTGAGATAATTCTAAAAACAATAACACCATCTGCCAAGAATTCCTCAAAACCATGTATGGAATAGGTATTTGATTTTTCTGCAACATCAGAAATAGCAAGTGTTGTTACCCCCCATTCCTTTAATTTTTCATGAAGAATTGAGATCCCTTCCTTTAGCTTGTACTCATTTGATTCATACAAAGAGGATAAAAGTGACAACGAATCTATAACAAGTCTTTTAGCATTTGTTTGTTTAACAAGAGATTCTAATTCAGAAATTAAGGAGCCAATAGTCCTCTTTTCTGGCTTTATAATGTAGATTTTGTCTTTCATATTTGTTAAATCCCATTCAAATGGTGACAAGATTCTAATTAGGTCAGCAGGTTTTTCCTCAAGAGAGACAAAAATCCCTTTTTCTTTATATTTTTTAACCCCTTCATAAAGAAAATGCATGCCAAAAATAGATTTACCAGTTCCACAAGAACCAGATAATAAGACAAAACTACCAGAAGGAACCCCGCCGCCCAAGATGTCATCAATTCCTTGTACGCCGGTTGGAGTTCTTGAGATTTTTTGAGACATGAATTAGTAACTGACTTCACATTTTAAAGCTTTTTCAAAAATCGACACTGTACATAAAAACGGTTGGTTAATAAAAATAATCAAAAACTGTGGTGGTTTGAACCACCACTCACGGCGACAACCTGAATTCTTCAGTTGAACTTGTAAAAAGAACCAAGAACGCCATCTCCAGATGGTGAATCTAAATGTTAATTATTATTTTGGATTTTTCAATTCCAACCGTAAATTAAGACAGTGTCCAAAAATCAAATGTCCAACCTGGCATCACAAAACTGTGAAATTGTTGAGACGACCTGCTCATTTTCACCTTTTTCCTCAACAGACAGGATAACTCCTGACATATCCAAGTCCCTGATAAGCACCGTTAGAAAATGGATAAATTTTGTTACTGTCTGCGCCTTGCTATAAAGAAGAAGTGTTGAGATACTATCCAAAAACAGGTAGGTTGGTTTTCCTTTGACTGAATTCGCTGCCCCCTCAACAACAATTCCAATTTCAGTAAGATTTTCAGGTGAATCGACAAAAATAATATTACCAGAGCGTTCCACCTTGCTGCTCGCTAATTTAGTAACGCAATCAATTAGTATTATTTTATCAAGTGACCCCCCTTTGCTTTCAAGCGATTTTTGTATTGTTGCCGCAGATTTATTCAAAGAAAGGTAGACGCAATAGTTCTTCTTTCCTTTGAGTATATATTCAAGTATCTCGTGGTTTGCAGTTAGGTAATTCTTTGACTTTGCGACAACAAGCGTTATGCCTTTTCCCAGCTTTAAATCGGGTGCCATGCAACTTACCTAAATTTTTTAGCGTTTTTATCAATAGCATAGAAAAATTTTACTAGAAATGTTCCAGCTACGAACAAGGACAATTGAATTCCAAACTGGCTTATGTCAGCTATGAGGGTGTTGTCAGTTTGCATGACTTCCAGAATTTCAAAAACAGAAGAAAACGCAAAAAAGAACATTGATAAGGAAAAATGCCTTACTTCTTTAATATTAGAGACTTTGTTAAGCAAAACAGTATACGCAAGTACAGATGAAAAAATAGCAAATTTGACTAATGAAAGTATCCAAATCAAAGTTAAATCAGATCCATTAATCATTTCTACCAACCCTAAAACCTGCTGTTGCATAATTCATTAGATATAATTGATAAACGGCTGCAAGCAATAAAATACCAACAATTATGTGAAGAGGCTGAGTTGTAAAAGAAATGATGTTCCCATTTATCATTACACCAAACAGCTCGATAAATGAGGACAGGAACATAACAAAAACAGCAGCAACCAGATAAGGTATTACTGAGGTAAATTTTCCCCCGTATAACTTTTTTATCAAAGCAACTAAAAGAAAGGTTGCCCATCCAAAAACAAAGGCACTTCCTATCATCAAAAGAATGGTAAACTCATGCATGGGGGTTATACCAAGGCAATAGTTAAAAATACTTGTTCAAAAGATTTGAATCTCTATTGGATTCAACGCGATTGTTGCTACGGCAACAATGCGCCCATTGAACGAGGTTCAATCGGGATATTTGAAATTTTATCATAAATTTCAAACCATTCTTAAGAACTTTTGTACAAAACAGGTTAATGAAGCCGCCAATTGAGATCTTAAAAAAGATCAATATCTCAAAATTCCTTGAGGGTAAGGTTACGGATTACGTTTTTGGACCATCATCAGATATATTTGTAGGCTCATTTGGTTACCCAAAGGTTTATCTTGGGCCGTTGGCATCTCTTGAAGATGAGCTAATTTCTACTCCTTCATTATTTAACTTGAGTTATGACGAGATAATACAAAAAAGATCCTTATTAGTTCGCGGAACAAAACAAATGTCGATTAGATCAAGAATACAAACAGAAATGGCAGAAGTAGCATTATCAACAAAACCAATAGATGTTGAAGAACATTTTACAAAGAAACCGAATTTTGAGATGGTTTTATCATCAATACACCAACCAATTGGTGCATCTGCTCCTTTGAAATCATTTAGACAAGCCGAAAATCCGGTAATACCAAAAAAGGTTGACTCAATAATTAATGAAGACATTTTGGCAAACGACGCAATATCAGAATTGCTTTCAAAAGGATTTGATAACTATTATATCACAAAAATATTCTCAATTGGGATCCTTGGAAAAGAAGAGAATAAAAAAATCGTACCTACAAAATGGTCTATTACTGCATTAGATGACATTATTGGAAAACAAAGAATGGATAAGATTAGAGAATTTCCCGAAATAAACCAAATCATGCTTTTTTATTTTAAGCATCTGGGAAATTCTTATCACATTTTATTATTGCCAGGTGCATGGGAATTTGAGAATTTTGAATCTTGGTATCCCCATTCTGAATGGTCAAAAGGAACAAAGGAATTTTATACAAGCGAAGAATACGAACCTTTTGAAGGAAGAACAGCATATGCGGCCAGCCAGGTAGGTGGTTATTATGCATCGCGATTTGCAGTAGTAAAATATTTGTTCAGTCTAAGAAAACAAGCCAGAGTTGTAGCAATTAGGGAAATTGATGAAACTTATACAATTCCTTTAGGAGTTGCACAGGTTCGTGAAGGGGTTAATAGTGCAATGAGAAGAATGCCATTAAAATTTGATTCAAAAAAAGAAGCAATTGAATACCTTTCGAAGGTATTAAAAGTTTCAATAAAAAAATATTTGTCGAAAAGCATGGTTCTAAGGCAAACTAAACTAACTGATTTCCTTCGACCTTTTTGATCAGTTTATCAAATACTTTTCTGCTTTTCTCCATTTCCTTAATTTCTATAAACTCATCTCTTTTATGGGCTTGGTCTCCTCTTCCAGGACCATAGACCAAACCATCCATCCCATTTCTTACAAAAACACTTGCCTCATTAGAACCAATGGAGGGATAAACATTACTTTGGCCAGTTAATTCCTTAAACAATTTAATTAAATTAGAATTCTCAGAAGTTTCAAATGGATAAATTCTAAATATGTTTTTAACTTCAAATCCTTTACAAAAATCTGTGAATTCTTTAACTACTTTATCTTCATTTTCATTTGGCAAAAGTCTTCTTTCAACAAGAATCTTTGCATGCTCAGGAACAACGTTTATCTGCTTTCCACCTTCTATCTGACCAATATTTATTGTAGGGGAATCAAGATTCTTATAAGTTTTTTTAGATAAACGCCCTTTATATTCTTCGAATCTAACAATCAGTTTTGATAGTTTTTCAATTGCATTCTCACCAAGATGTGGTGTTGAACCGTGTGCTGTTTTTCCATAAGAATTTACTTCAAAGCCGAAAATCCCTTTGCTTAAATTACATAACCTTCCATCAGTAGGCTCCAAGGTAACTCCATATTTAATCTTGGGAAAATCGGCTTGTTTCTTTTGCATCACCGTCTCAATACCAAGAAAACTTCCTTCCTCAACTGCTGAAAAAGTGCAAGTAATGTTTTCAGTTGGATTGTTTCTCAATGCAGCCAAGAAACATGCAAAATTTCCTTTTGTGTCGGAAGTTCCCCTTCCATAAATTTTTCCACCTTCTACTTGGCCTTGTTTTTTTGTCCATTTTTCACCCAAAATAACTGTATCCATATGCCCATTAATAAGCATATTCCCTTTGCCCAAAACGATTAGATTATAGAGATTGTCTTGTATTTTCTGCTTTACTGATTTTAGCCCAATTTCGCTGAAAAATGAACATAAATAATTGACAATTTCGCGATTATTAGAGAAATTCGTTTCTGATTTTATTTCAACTAGTTCTTGGGTAAGACGAATCATGGAATAAAGGCTCACGGAATTCTTTAAAGGCTTTTCGTTATACAGTAGATAAAATCTAGTTTAACCTACCGGCTTTTGGTTAATCTTTTGCCATAAGTATGTAGGTAGAACAAAAGATTAGCGATCATGGTCTATCGGTTATGATACGAGATTGCCAAGCAGCTTTTTCGGGATGCCTAAAAAGCTGCACCAAAAAGTTTGCGTGATAATTTCGTGAGCCGGGTTCAATTCCCGGTGATCGCATACCACACAATTTATACTTTATAAATAAACTTAACCCAAAGTTTCTTGAAAAAAGGCATACTTAATGTAGAAATAACAAAAGCCAACGAGGGTACAAATGAATTGATAAAAGGTTCAGGCAATCCAACAGTATAAAAGTAGATTGTTATAGTTACATAGGTTAAAACAAAAATTACAAGTTTTCGTGTCCAGCTGGTTTCCCATAATTTGTCTGTTTCAACTTTTACATTTCTTTCTTTTATCTTTTCTATCTCAACATATAGATTATCTATCTTACTCATAAACCAATCTCACAAAATATTATAGTTTTACATTAAAAAACATTAAAACAACAAACAACAAAACAAGTGTTGAGACACAGAATGTTAAAACCGCTGCTGCTAGAATAACAAACATTCCCCATTTTGGAAATTCGAGACCATCCTTTGAACCGGATTTCTTTGATTTAGAACCAACTTCTTCTGCGTCTCCCATAAAATCGTATTACAATGCTGCAATAACATTTAAAAATCTAGTTCAACCCTGACTTTGTCTCCAATTTTCTTTTTAAGCTCAGAAGGAGCTATGATTTCAAGGATTTCTGTCCCATGATGAGTTCTAACAGGAACAATTATTGCACATTTAAGGTTATCTACAACACAAGGATACGCGAATAAGTCTCCAAATGTTCTTTCTTTTGTTGAAAACCCCTTCACAAGTATTGGGTCTAGTTCCTTGAGATATGCCCTTTTGAGGTGTTCTTTCTCATCTAATTTAAGATTGAGAGTCCCCGGATAAGGTTCAAAACCTAGTGCATCTTTAATCGCTTTTTTATAACCTGGTAAGGAGAGGTAATATTTTCCTTCCCCTAAACCTTCAACAACAGCCCCAACAAAAAATAAAGTTTCACACTCAATTAATTGTTTTAATTGCAAATACTCCTGTAGAATCAATTCCATTCCCTTTTTTGTGATTTTGATTAAATTATTCTTTCTTTCAATTAAGTTTTCCTTTTCTAATAAAAGAATTTTTCTAGATGCATTCTGCTGAGACATTTTAAGTAAATTTCCTATCTCAATAGTAGTGCTTTGTACAAACTTTTTATGGGCACCAAGCCTCAATAAAAGAAAAAGAAGGTCATCCATTGAGTAGCCTCTTATAGAGCTCAACTGTTTTCTTATAACATTTGGTTATTGAAAAATTCTCAGCCATTTTCTTTGAGTTTTTTGACATCTTTTTAAGCATAACTTCATCATTTAAGAGCTTTTTTAATTGTCTGACAAGGCTTGATGCCTTGTTTGGGGTGAATAAAAGTCCGTTCACTTTGTGTGTTACCAAATCAGAAGTACCTCTGCTTTTTGGACAGATGATTGGTAAACCAGAAACCATTGCTTCGATAAATGTTAATGGCATTACCTCGCTGTCAGAAGCTGAAACAAAAAGATCTGCAGTTTTATATATTTGACTAAGATCATAATCGTCTACAAAACCTGTAAAAAAAACATTTCGCATGTCTTTTGCCATTTTCTGGTAACGATTAAGATAAGGCCCGCTGCCCGCGATTACTAATGTTGCATCGACTTCTTTGAAAGCATTAAATAAAAGTTCTAAGTTCTTTTCAAAACTTATTCTCCCAAGATAAAGTACAATCTTCTTATCAGATGGGAGGTTGTATTTTTTTCTTATATCGTTCTTATTTTTCTTGAATCTTGCAAGTTCTATCCCATTTTCCAAAAGTTCGACTTTTTTTAGGCCATATTTTTTAAGTAATTTAACATATTCTGATGAGGGGGCAGTAATAATGTTTGCTCTTGAATAAAAATGTTTTATAAGTTTCTTAGTTGTAACTGACCCAATAAGCCTCAGCGCATTCTTAAAGTTGCCCTTCATCAAATGAGGAAAATAATCCTCAAAGTGAGTATGATATGTCGCAACAGTAGGGATGCCTAAGGACTTTGTAATGCCCATTACAACCAAACCAAGAACTATAGGTGCATGCGTATGAACAACGTCCGGATTCTCGCTTTTGATAATCTTTTCCAGGGTTTTAGAAGATGCAGTAGAGATTCTGTAACCCTCATAAAAAGGAAATTGGATTGAGGAGACCCAGTAGGTCTTAAGATTATTTTGATTCTCAATTTTCTGTTTAATACCAGGTGCAATAACTACAACATTGTGGTCCTTTTTCAACCTGTTGAGAATCTGGTCTAGAAACACAACAACCCCGTTTTTTTGAGGGTAGTAAGTGTCTGTTACTATTAATATCTTCAATCTCTTATGAGGAGTTCGAAGCATTTAGACACATCTGTTTTTTAGTGGTGTTTTCTACCTTGCCACAAAACCCTGGATCCTTATTAAACCCAGCCATTTCAATATAACAATCTTCATAATACCCCTTATTATTTATGTTCTCACAAATAGCAGAATTGTTTTGAGCAATTGCAAAGTTCATATAACACGAACCAGATTTGTTGCCAGCAGCAGCACAGTAGCCAATGTCAATTTGCCTTATTGCAAGTTCAAAGAAACAACTATCTGAATCCCTTGTCATAAAACAATTTTCAAAAGTTTGTTCCTTATTAACGAGACTTAACAATAAAGATTCGGCACCCTCATAATTTGTTTTTGGAAACTCAATTTTGCCATTATAATTATAATTAGCATTAACCAATTTAAAATAAGCTGTTACCTCCTGGCCTTGAATAGTTGTTTTAACTGTTTTCTCAATAACTTCATCTCCTGCAATACACCATGTTTCTTCATACTTTTGAGGGCCACCTGTAATACCTAACTTAGCCTTATCAGAACCAGTTAAAACAGAATAATCACGAATATAAGAAATTTCTTTACAATCCCTGCCATCAACTTTTTTATCAGTTAGTTTGTTATCAAACTTAATTGCACCTTTATCAATCATTATTTGATAGCCTTCCTTACTTTTCTTTTCTCTGGATTCATTTAAGAATAAACTGCCAACTGAGTAGATATATGATTTCATTGATGATGTATTCTCAGCATAAGAACATTTTCTGGAGTTTAGGGTAACACAAACAATAACCTGGCTGTCATTAAAATAAATTTCTCTTTTCCCGATTGTTGAAGAAACATTTATGAGCGCAAGATTTCCGGATTTTATGATCTCTTCATATAATTCAAATTGTCCTCTTTTTTCATAATATTTATAATCATAAGAATCGCTTATTTCCTTATCAAAAGTACCCAGGTATAAATTAATAATTTCTGGATTAACAGCATTAACAATTGTAGTGTTATTAGTCTGATTTTGAGGTGGCACAACTGGTTGTTGATTAACTAACAAAAAAGCAATAATCAAAACTACAGCAATTCCTATAACATATTCCGTTTTCATAAGTCAATTTTATTTTGATAATGCTTAAATAGGTTTGCATATTCTTAGTCAAAAATATTTGTTTAGGGAGAAGCACCAATAAGCTTATTAAGTATTTTAGCATAAGTCACTAAGTGATTTCATGGGATTTTTTGATAATTTGTTTGGAAAAGAAAGAGAAAGACCTAGTGGAGTGAAAAGTGCCCAGCCAAGTGTTGCATCTTTAAAAACTGGGTTCAAATTTTCACCGTTGAGGATGACTGCTTTGAAAGATGGTGCTGTTACTCTTGTTGCTAAGGTTACAAACAATGCAGACCAAGCACAGTTGGTCTCTATGGATGTAGAGCTTCCACAGAGCGTTATGATTGGTTTTGATAGTACCTGTTTGAAAAAAAGTCTTGAGAAAAAGGTAGGAGAGGTAAAATCAGGTGAAACAAAAGAGTTTGCCGTAACTATTTATGGATCAAATCAAACTAAATCATGTACCTGCCGTGTTGGGGTTGAAACTTACGCTCATTATAGGGATTACGATAAGGTAATTGATAAAAAGAGAGAGATATTGAGATTAAGAATAAGTTAATTTTGCCTGTTCTTTAAGTTGATCCAAAAGACTTGCAATCTTTAACCCTTTTTCAGTTAACTTTGCTATCCTTTTTTTTCCTTTTGTTTCCAATATGACAAGCCCCTGCTCATTAAAAATCTTAATTATGTTTGTTACAAAAACATAAGTTGTTTTTGTTTCCCTTGCGATTTTTGACAAGTGCCACTTTAGCTCGGGATCTTTTAATGCTACAAGAACAGATGCTGCTTTGGTTTTAACCAATAGGGAGTATATCATATTTTCTTAAGCCTCTTTTTCATTTTCTCTTTCCATTCTTTTTCATTTATTTCATCAATTGGAATATTTCGAAGAAGATCAGTCAAAAGCTTGTTTGGGTTTCTTCCAAAACCAGTTGTTTTTCTAAGATTTTTAGCAATTGATGGATTGATAAGAAGCAAATTGATTACTTTATTTTCAAAAACAACCCTTTCTTTCTTGGCTTTTTTATAATTAGTCAGCTCCTTATACTCCAATGTTGTGCCTTTTCCCTTGCTTTTATCAGACCTAAGTTTAGCAAGTTTTTCTTCACCGTCTAATTTTTTTAGTTTCTCTATGAATTTTTTTATTTGTGCATGGATGAAAGGCTCATTAATTATTATTAGCCATCCTTTTCTCCGATATTTTTGATCCAGCCTTGGGAGCATTCCAAGAACTTCGTCCTTATCCAACTTACCTTCTATTTCTCCTTCAAATATTTTCCAAGTAGCAGTTAATGATTTGGCATCAATTTGGCCGTGCCATTTTTTTAAGAAGTCTTCTACGTCTTTTACTTCTTTTCTTCTTTCCTTTATCTCTTGTAATTTCTTCTGAGCTTCCTTTTCATCCAGTCGTTTAAATTCAGTTAGCCACAACTTTTGAGTCAGGATTGGCTTAAGAAATTCATCATCCAAAAATATTTGAAATAGGTCATCAAAATCATTTTTTAATAGGATAAATTCCTGCGAATTTTTTGAGATATAATCCTTAACAAGCCATTTTTCCTTATCCATTTTGCTTTTTTGACTGTGTATTTCTTCTTTCAGTTGCTTGTCATAAGCATTTCGATACTCTGCACTGAGTTTTTTAAGTTCTTTATCCATTTTACTAAGCTCTTCTGATTTTCGTTCAAAATAGTCGATAAGTAGTTCTTTTTCCTCTGTTTTCTTTTGCATGTTTATTTATTGTTAGATTGCTATTATAAATGTGTGTTTATAACAAGCAGCCGATTAGAACACTGTGGTAAAATGAGTAGGTTTATATATCTAACTAACCATATAACTTAATAGATATTCTAAATTCATATTGGTGGGAAACATAATGACACAAAGAACTAGAAGAGCAAGACCAACGGCAGGAGAATCACAAACAAGATTAGATGGCCTATTTAGAAAGTTTGACAACCCAGAACCAGTTCACCTGATTTCTGCTGGTGGAACTATTGAATTTGAATGGGACAGAAGAAAAGATGGGCATTCAATAGGTAGTGAATCTTTACTTCCAGTATACGTTCGTTCTTTACAACCACATACTGAGTTTAGTTTTGGTACTGCTTGTCTCAAAGATAGCAGGGATGTAAATCAAAAAGATAGAAGAAGAATGCTGGATATGACCTTAGAATCACCACACAAGAGGGTTCTTATTGCACATGGATGTTTCACAATTCCAGATACTGCAGAGTACTTATTAGATGAGTTACCTCCAGATCATGGAAAAACAGTTGTATTGTTTGGATCAAGAGATCCGCTAAAAGAAATGTTATCAGAAGGTCCGTTTAATTTGGGATTTGCAACAGCCGCATCATCTGTGTTAGACCCAGGAGTTTATATTGCAATGGAAGGAAGATTGTTCAATGCAAATGAAGTCATGGTAGATAAAGAACGAAGATTTAGAGAAGAACATCGCGATGCTGAACAAGCATTGGATAGGCTTGAAAGTATTTTTGGAAGGTTTACGGCATCAGAAATAGTACACATGATAAGAACCGGTGGAACCATTGAATCACGATGGGAACCAACAAAGGACACTGCTGTTGTAGATACAAATCCATGGTTACAAGTATACGTCGAACGAATGAAGCTACAATTAGGCTTTGTTTATACTACCGTTTGTTTAAAGGATAGTAGAGACATAAGTTACAGGGATAGAAAAGATATTCTAAGAGCTATAACCACATCTGATAATAGGAGAATAATTATTCCACATGGAACATATACAATGCCGGACACGGGACAGTTCATCAATGAGAAATTACCTGAAGACCATGATAGAACCGTTGTCTTATTTGGATCAATGATTCCATTAAATGGTTTTGTTCCATCTGATGCGCCTTTCAATCTAGGTTTTGCAACTGGTGCTGTATTAGTATTAGAACCAGGTGTTTATTTAGGTATGAATACAAGAATTTTCAACGTTGAAGATGTTGACAAAAACAGAGAAAAAGGTCGTTTTGAAGAAGCAGAATAGTTACCTAATAGGTAACTATAAATCTGGTTCTCTTAGTTCTTTCATGTGCTCAATTCTTTTCTGCACCAATTCTTTTGTTCCAATATCTTCCCTATGCCAAACAGGACCTTTCACATTTTTACATCCTTCTTCGGCTATTTTTTCAGCGTCTTCTAAAGTATCAGCAACCCCTAAAATAGCAAA
>DATDTS010000028.1:0-11426 GCA_035290745.1 Candidatus Bilamarchaeaceae archaeon
GGTTTAAAATCAGCTAAAACGTTTAGGTCAGTTTTATTTGTAGTTCTTTTGTAAAGATCATAAGAATAAGTGCAGTCATAGTGAAATGTTTTTCCTTCTTTCTTCTCAACATTTGAAAGATTAATGTTTTCCCTAGTTAAAAGATTCCAATGTTCTTCTGGAAAATCACTGCCAACAACACTGCTAACATAAACTGGTGCAAAGAATGAGGCTGCAAGAGAAAAATATGATGCTGCTCCTCCTAGAACATTTTCAACTGTTGTGAAAGGGGTTCTTGTTGTATCTAAAGCAATGGAACCTGAACAAGTAATAGAATGCATAATAAAGAAAGAAGCATAAAATGTTTAAATATTGTGCGCTAATTGATATTGTGTCATTTTTATCTTTAGTAGATCAATTCGAAAAATTAGATTCTTTGAGTGTGATGCCAAGACCTTATTTTAATCACTCAATAGAATTTAAGAAAAAGGTTACAAGAGAAGAAAGGATAGCTGCGCTAGAAAAAGCCGGATTAAATGTATTTTATTTTCCATCAGAAATGGTAACTGGATGCGATCTTTTATCCGATTCAGGAACTACAACTATGACAAATGAGCAATGGGCAGCTTTACATCAGGGTGATGAGGCATATGGATCTAACAAAGGGTATTTCATGTTAATGGAACAAATAAGAGAAACTTTTGGAGAAACCTTCTCTAACGAACCGCATCTAAATAGACCAAATGCCTTTTTGTTTCATCAGGGTAGACCTTGTGAAGATGCACTTTTTAGCATAATAGGAAAGCTTGGTGATGACTTAGTTATCCCAAGTAATGGACATTTTGACACAACACAGGCAAACATAGAAGCAAATAACATAAAGGCAGTTAACCTTTTTTCACAAGAATTGCATGATAAAGATAGCAAATCAAAATTTAAAGGAGATATGGATATTGAGAAGTACAAAAGGTTGCTAGCGAAATCCTATGAAAAAATACCTCTCACCTACCTTACCATAACTAATAATACTGGTGGGGGGCAACCAGTTTCAATGAGAAACATCCAAGAGATTTCGGAGATATCGCACGAAAAAAACATTCCTTTGTTTTTAGATGCATCCCGTTTTGCTGAAAATGCTTGGTTTATTAAAAAATATGAAAAAGGATATAGCAAAAAAAGAATTGAAGAAATTGTTAAAGAAATGTTCTCATATGCTGATGGATTTACAACTAGCTTCAAAAAAGATGGCTTAGTTAACATGGGAGGAGGATTATTTATCAAAGAGAAAGGATTATTTATGAAAAAATATCCAGAAATACCAGACAGGTTGATGAATTACCAGATAATAAAAGAAGGGCATCCAACATATGGAGGATTGTCTGGTAGAGATATTATGGCACTTTGTGTTGGGTTAAGAACTGTAATAAAAGAAGAATATTTAGATTATAGAATGGCTCAAGTTCATGATTTTGGTGAAAAGATGAAAAATGCGAATATCCCAGTACTAACTCCAATAGGAGGACATGCAGTTTATTTGGATGTTAATCGCTTTTTTGAAGATACAGATATGAAAGCAGAGGAATTTGGCGGGATTTCTCTTACTGCGTTGTTGTTAGCAGTATATGGACATAGATCGTGTGAACTTGGTTATTTTGCATTTGGATCTTATAATAAAAAAACAGGAAAAGAAGAATTTCCTGAAGTAAATTTTGTAAGATTTGCAATCCCAAGATTAAGATATGAACAAAAAGATCTTGACTCAGTTGTAGAAGCAGTAAAAATCCTATACGAACAACGAGATAAAATTCCTGGTGTAAAAGTAGTTTTTGGAAAAGATCTTACACTTAGACATTTCAAGGCAAGATTTGAGTTTTTAGCGTCTAACTAATTTTTAAAATATAATAGTATAAATTCAATCATGAGTATCCTTATTAAAAATGCTACAACTTTAGAGAATGAAAAGACAGATGTTTATATTGAGCAAAATAGGATTGTAGAAATCAAAAAAAACAGCAACAAAAAGGCAGATGAAATAATTGATGCAACAAACAAAGTAGTCATGCCTGGTTTTGTGAACTCCCATACCCATGTAGCAATGGCAATTTTTAGAGGCTACGGGGAAGATTTGCCTTTAAACAAGTGGTTAACTGAAAAAATATGGCCAGCTGAAGCAAAGCTCACAGAAGAAGATGTGTACTGGGGTTCTTTGCTTGGGATGTGCGAGATGATTAGGTCAGGAACAACAACATTTAATGAAATGTATATTGTTGGTATGGATCAAATTGCTAAAGCATGCAAAGAAATTGGAATGAGAGCAGTTATTGCACGCGGAACTCTTGATAGAATACCTGGAAAAAACTTTGAAAAAGAATACAAAGATGCAGTTGACTTTGCTAAGAAATGGAAAAATTCAGAGCTGGTGACGCCTGCTATGTCTGCACATTCGATTTATGCAACATCAGAACAAATGATAGTAAAACTAAAGGAATATGCGCAAAAAGAAAAACTGAAATTTCATATGCATGTTTCCGAAACTAGGAAAGAAATATTTGACTGCTTAAAGGAACATAAGAAATATCCTATTGAATATTTAGGTCAAATTGGTGTTTTGGATAAGGATACGATTGTTGCGCATGGTTCATGGGTAACAAAAAGAGAAATTAAACTGTGTGGGGAGAATAACGTAAACATTGCGACTTGTCCAATCAGCAACCTTAAACTTGCCACTGGAGGAATTTGCCCTGTGCATGAATATCATAGTCATGGAGCAAATGTATGTATTGGAACTGATGGGGCAGCAAGCAACAACTCCCTAAACATGTTTGAATCATTAAAAATGACCGCCCTGTTACAAAAGCATAGATATTGGAAAGCCGATATAATAAATGTAGGTGATTTGATTAATTTTTCAACAAAAAATGGTGCAAAAGCACTGGGAATTGATGCAGGCGAGATAAAAGAGGGGAAGCTTGCAGATTTAATACTTTTAGATTCAGCAATGGCAAATTTTAGACCATTCAATGATTTGAATCAACGATTCAAATATTTGAAAAATAGAGAAAATTTTTCAAATCGTATTAAGGCAAATGTTGTATACTCTGCAAATGCTGGCAATGTTAGTGATGTAATTGTAAATGGAAAAATTATAATGAGGGATAGAAAGATATTAACTGCCGATGAACAAAAAATAATAAAAAAGTGTGAAGAACTTTTTTAGCATTCAAATTTCGTAGAAATTTAAATTAATAAAAAAAGTAGAGGAATTGATTAAGGAGAGAAACTAGAACTCATCGTCATCATAGTCGTCTGGTTCCTCTTCATCAGAGTCAAAGTCTTCTTCATCGTCGCCAATCATATTATCAACCTACTAATATTTTTGATTCTCTGTTTTATTAGTTCTTTTTTTAAAGTTATGTGAAATTCGGCACGGAAACCAGTTGCTTCGGCTGCTGGAGGAAGTGCCGAATTTGCACATATTTGAACGAAGAGCACCCAGCCATAAATGGCTGGGTTTGGTGCTCATTCGTTCAAATCATTGGAAAAAAAGCCAATGGAGATAAAAAAACATACGCTAATCGACGAAGAATATTGATTAAAAAGAATTGAAATCATAGATTTCAAAAATTTTATTGTACTTTATAGTACAATAAAAAAACAAAAGATTTATAAACCATATGGGACGATAAAGTAGTGGTAAAGTTTAAAAAGCTAATCGTTTTTTTGAAAAATTTGATAGAGGGAGGATAAACATGGCAACTGAAAAATGTCCTGAATGTAAAAGTAAGAAAATGGTAAAGGATTATGAAAAAGGAGAGGTTATATGTTCCCAATGTGGATTAATAATAGCTGATAATATTCATGATCAAGGACCTGAATGGAGGGCTTTTGACGCTGAACAAAAGGGAAAACGAGCAAGAGGCGGAGCTCCTATTAAGTATATGAGACCAAATAAAGGTCTTGTAACTGAAATTGATCAATATAATCGTGATATTAGGGGAGGAAAGATTTCTCCAAAAAAACAAGCACAACTTTATAGAATGAGAAAATGGCACAAAAGAGTGTCAATTGCAACCTCTATGGAGAGGAACTTGGTTATAGCATTAGCAGAATTGGACAGGGTTGCATCTTCTTTGGGTTTACCTGAAAATATTAAGGAAAGCGCAGCATTGCTTTATAGAAAGGCAGTAAAGGAAGAGCTTATTAGGGGAAGATTAATTGAATCAGTAGTAGCAGCTGTGATATACGCAATATGCAGAATACAGGGAATTCCACGTACACTTGATGAGATTTCGAAGGCATCAGGTATTGAGAAAAAAGAGATAGGAAGGGCTTACAGATTCTTAAAAACTGAACTGAACGTTGATGTTCCATTAACTGATCCAGGACAGTATGTACCTAAGTTTGCAACTGCTTTAAGGCTTGGTGGCGACGTACAACAGGAAGCAATTAAATTGATAAAGAAATCCTTGAAAAAAGGCTTGATTTCTGGTCGTGGCCCAACAGGTGTTGCTGCTGCAGCTCTTTATATTGCAAGTGCAATGTTTGGGGAGAAAAGAACCCAAAAAGAAGTTGCTGATGTTGCAGGAGTAACTGAAGTTACAATCAGAAATAGGTACAGGGAATTAAAGAAAGAACTTGGATTAAAGATTAACCTTTGAAGTAAGCTTCAAATTCTTTAATCTCTTTTTATTTATTTTTAGTTGGCTACTCTTTTTACTACTTCACGAATATCAAGTACTCCTAAGGGTTTGGATACAAACTCATCAATAGTGCCTGAATCATAATCTTCTCTTCCATGGGATGAACTCATTGCAACTATTTTTACATCCGGGTATCTTTCTCTAACAAGTCTAGCAAGTTCAAACCCCATCATGCCAGGCATCTTAGTATCAGTGACCAAAACATCAAAATTACCTGAAGCAAGAAGACTTAAAACTTTTGTTGGATCAGTTACCTGTTCTGATTTAAATCCATTTTCTGGACTAAGTTCTTCTACAATAAGTGCAGCAGTATCACCATCGTCATCAACTACAAGTACTTTAATTTGTTTAACTTCTTGGACTGGTTCGCCTCTAGCTAGTCTTTTTACAAGTGTTGTCAATTCATCGACATCATATGGCTTGTTCAAAAAAGCATCTATTGTTCCAGTAGCATAACTGTCTGGAGTATGAGTCCCACCACTCATTCCAATTATTTTTAAGTTAGGATGTGCCGCTCTAACTTCTTGTGCAAGTTGTGGTCCAGATTTTTTAGGCATAGCTGAATCTGTTAGCAAAACATCAAATTCACCTGAAGCAAGCATCCCTAAGACTTGAGTTGGGTCAGTAGTTGTTGTAACCTGAACAGAAGGATCATCTCTAAAAACTCTCTTAGTTGCGGCAAGAAGATAATCTTCATCATCAACTACAAGAAGTCTAATTGGTTTAACTTGTTGAGTAGGTGGCGGTTGTGTTGCTGCTTCAGAAGAAGCTGATTCTACGGCTAACGCAGCTTGTGTTAATTCTGCAATTGGTGCGCCTTCTGGAACTTGTGCCAATGCTGGAGCTCCATGTACTGGGTCAGTTGCACCTTGGAATTGCGTTTGTGGTTCTGCACCAGCAAGCTCCTTTATTTTTGCAATAAGAACCCTAGAATCAAGGGGTTTTTCTAAAAATGCATGGACTGTACCTTCATCATAATGAGAAGATGGACTAGTACCGCTTACTGCAATTATTTTTACATTTGGATGTTCTTGTCTGACTCTTCTAGCAAGTTCAGTTCCTGACATTCCCGTCATGATTGTATCAGTAACTAAAACATCAAAAGTGCCTGAAGCAAGAAGATCTAAGACTTGTGTTGGATCTTGTGTTGTAACAGCTTCAATTTCAGCGTCTCTGTTAAGAATTCTTCCAAAAATCATACAAAGATTATCTTCATTATCAACAAAAAGAACCCTTATTGTTCTTTTTACTGGTCCTGTACGGTCTCCCATAGGCGTATGTCCAGTTCGATCTTGATCAAATGGCCTTGAAACAGGAGGTTGAGAGCCACTGCCACCAATACTTCTACGTGTAATCATAAATAATACCTTTATTTACTATTTGTTAACACAAGCATTTTTAAATGTGGGTTTTAATTTTAGGTAATAAAAAGGTTTAAAATTATAGTTATATAATATAGATAATCGTGATTTTTAGTGGCAGATACAATAGATGGAGTAATGTTTGATTTAGATGAAACTCTAATTACTACTAGTGCAAAAGGAGTTAGTACTCGCAGAGAAGAAGGATTACGAGGAATACTCCGTAAATTAACTAATGCAGGCAAAAAATTGTTTATAGTTAGTGGAACTGACCCAGTGCCAAATGGACAAGAGATAGAACAATGGAGAGAATCAAAAAAAAGAGAAAAGTTAGCACAATTGGAACAAGCTGGCCTTCCATTACATTTGTTTGAAGAATTATTCGTTGTCCTTCCTACTCGAGGGTTAACAATTGAACAATTTATGGCAAGCCCAGCATTAACAAGCGCAGAATACTCAAGAGCCAAAAGACAAGCAATGGAAAGTGTTCTCTCAAGAAATGGTTTGGATGGTTCAAGAGTTCTATCAATAGGAGATAGATTAGATATAGAAGGAACTGCATCTAAGGAGCTGGAAATTGAGTTTATAGAAATGCTTCCTGCTTGTAGTATTCTTCCAACTGATACGCTTGAATGGATACTAAAAACAAGAGTTTTAGGAGAAAGAGAGGAACTTCCTGGACCATTAATTGAACATGATGAAAAATGGTTGAGGAGACTTGCGGAAACGAATCCTTCTGAATTAGCTTTATACGAACAATTTAATCATCATTTCAAAGAATATGTAATGTCAAGAGCTTGGGAGATATTAGCTGTTCAAGGAATAAGATGTCCTAAAGTAGAAGCACCTGATTTCAATAGATTTAATGGCTGCCTTACTAAAGCATGGGAAGCTGCAAGCGAACTAGGAAGAAGATATGATTTGATAATCGGAATAGCAAGAAAAGGATTGTGGCTTTCGTTTGTATTCAATCTATATGGTTTGGAAAATGTACGCGAAGTTTATCTTGCAAGAGAAAACGGGGGCAGAAAATATTGTCCAATAAGTCCAATATATAAAAGGGATGTGGAAGGAAAACGGATATTGTTATTAGATAACGATGCACTTACAGGAAGAAGTGTAAAAGCAATAGCAGATCACCTAAAGGGAGTAGGAGCTAGACAAGTTGATGCCCTTTTTATTCATGATGTTTGCGAACCAGAGGATGTGCAACCTTCTGATTTGAAAGACCGTTTATTCCTTAGACCTTTTCTTGATGTTCCAAGGTTATTGGGGCAAAGAGAAGATGGAAAACTGGTTATAGATTTTAGATCACAACTAAGACAAGTTGAAGCAGTAGATAGGGTAATGACATTAAGAAAGAACTTTTCAAGAATTAGGAAACCAAAAGAAGTAATGCCTAAAATTGGAAGAAGATTAGGGGTTGTAACAAGATGACACAAAGACCAGTAATATTACTAACAGATATTGGATCTGATATTGATGATGCTTTAGCATTACAAATCTTTGGCTTCTCACCAAGATTCAGGCTTGCAAGTGTTATTGTGACGCATGGCGAATTGGAAACTAGGGCAAGGATTGCAAGAAAAATGCTTGATAATTTAGGTTTAGTTGATGTACCAGTTGCACTTGGAGCTGAAAGGTCAGTGTGGGGAACCACTAATCCAGAAATACAATTAACTTTAAGTGATCCTTTTACAACTGGTTTTGAAGCAGTTGGACTGACAAAAGAAGAAAGGGAAGCACCGCTAAAAGAAAGAATCGACGGAGTTGACTTGTTAGTAGATCAAATTAGACGCTTGTCACCAATAATTGTAAGCATTGCACCTATGACAACCTTAGCTCTTGCACTTGAAAAAGAAGCTGGAATTATTAACAAAGTAGAATATCTTTACATTTTAGGAGGAACAATTGATGGGGGTTCAGAACATAATTTTAACAGGGATATTGGCGCAACTCAAAGAGTTTTAGCATCTGGAATTCCAACAACTATTTTTCCTGTAGATTTAGCTGACCATGTGCCAAGGGAATGGATAACATATTTGGAGGATTCTGAGAATCAGAGAATGATTGCAGTAATGGCAAAAGCATGGAAATTCTGGCAGGATTGGAGCCAGTTTAACAGTTCCGAAATTCATGAAAAGAAAAGACTTTATGAGTCGTTTTTCAGGCTTGGAGTTATTCCAGGAGGAAGATTTGAAGAACATCAAAGGAATATAATAGAAAGAGGACTTGATATGTGTAGATTAGGCTTGGCAAGGCCTGATATTGATCAACAAACAAAAGAAAGGCTAAAAGAGGAGCAGGAACTGATAGAATTATTATTAAGCCTTAATTTTATTGCAAAACCAGAAAGCTGGTTAGAAGATCCAGATGATGCTTTGATAACTCTGGCAATACAACTTAGTGAAGTCATAAGTAGGGACAGGGAAGTGAATAGATTATTTAGAAATGCGTGGTTAAAAACAATGGGCACAACCATTGACACATATGATGCACACATGCCTTATATAATGGAAAATCCAAAAGGGGCAAGGTATAAACAAGGAAAATTTGAAATTGACGGTTCGGGGGTAGTCAGACTCAATGAAGGAGAAGAGCATAGAATAGTAACTGGATTTGATGTTAACGATTACAGGAGATTTTTAAGAAAAAGATTAACATTTGATAGTACAAGAAAAGGAATGAGAGAAATAGAAAGAAGATTAAGAAGAGCCTGGTAATTCTTTTTTTAACAGTTCATAAGCTTTTGGAAATACTGTCTTAGCCCAAGGTAAAAAAACATCAATTGTTTCCTTAGTATATCTTTTAACTTTAGCAGAATCAGGACAAGTAGGAAGGTCTCTTACATTGCTTAACCGATCTGCAAATTTTATTAGTTGTGCCTCAATTGATCCGTTCTGAAGTCTTTTGTAATATTTTTCTTTCCATTTTTGGTCTTTGGGATCTTTGTACTTTGTTACTAAATCTACTAGTTCTGCAATTCTTGGGCCAAACTCTTTTTCAAGTTGCTTTTTTGTAGTATCAGAATCTTCAATAACATCATTTGAAATTTGAACAAATTTCAAATATTTGAATCACTTGTGATTCAAATCATGTAACAAACTTGCTGCAAGAACCTCCCAATCATTTACTTGGAATTCTTTTTCTAAAATTTTCTTTACTTCTAATGGGTGTTTTATATACGGTGAACCATCATCCCTTTTCTGATTTTTATGAATTTCTTTAGCAAAATCTTCAGCTTTTTTGAGTAGGTTCATAAAAATAATAAACTCAAAACAAATTAAATAACTTCTTGATAAAGTGTAATATCCAATGATGACTAGATGTAGGTTGAACATTCTTTGCGAGGCAAAGAATTGTAATGAAATTGATCTTGAGTTCTGAGGCAGGGACCCAGCGGTCCCTGCAACCCTTGCAACCACTAATGCAATACATGCAACCTTGTATAAATATCAATAAATGGTCTTAAAAATCAACTGATTACAACATTTAAAAACCCTACTACACACAGTATAGGTGATGAGAAAAAAAAGTCATAGACCAGGAGCAACGATATTAAAATTTCCGACAACTAGTTCATTAAGAGAGCTTGTAGAAACATTACGTAGAGATCCGGATGAATTTTTTAGTGCCTGTGACACCACTCAACGGAAAATGCTTGCAGAAAAACTTAAAGGTCCTAAAGCAACGGAAGCTGCAGAACTGATTTTAAGAGAAGGTTTCAGAGAGGATGGTTCACCTAATCTAGATATTTTAGGTAGAATAAAAGAGTTATGATGCCCTTCTTAATTGAACAACGTTATCATGCAAATCTCTTGAAACTGATTCTGCTGTTGATGGATTAAGATTATCGAATGCCTTATCGTGTCCTTTGTGCGACCCTACATACAGCAATCCAATTTTTTGATCACTTATGTTAACTACTAAATCTATTCTAAATCCACCACCTATCTCACGTCTTAAAGAATAAACAATCCATCCTTTTGAATCTTTGCCCTGAATCTGTTTAACGCTCTTCTGTTTAAAATATCCATCTGCAGACCCAACTTGAGGAGGTAGTATCCCTCTTGGTTCAGGTTTAACTAGATAATTCAAATACTGTTCAATAAAACCAGAAATAGATTTTATAGAAGGTTCTTTCACTTCAGGTGATAGTCTAGGTGCATGCACATTAACTAAATCAGTTGCGAGTTGAAATGACATTCTTGAAATCAATTGTTTGCGCGCAATTTCGAAACTTGAATGTAAACCCTCAATTAAACCAGGTGTTGAAAGACCAGATCTTGCCCTTTGTTTTTCTGCTCTAAGTTCTCTACGAAGTTGTCTTTTTTCTCTCCTGCTAGCCATGGTCACAACTTGGACTTCGGCTTTTTCAAGAAGTTTTTCAAGTTTTTTTAGCTTTGTTTTTCTTGACTTGTTTGATAGCTCATATTTGTAGGCTTCAAAAATAACTCCAATTTTAGTATTATTTTTGAAAGTAACGCCCTCATGCAAATGTTTTTGAATTTCAGAAACAAGATCTTCTGACAAATGTGAAAGAGAATTCTTAAGGAAAGATGGTTTTGTCATTTTTATATTAGGAATAAAAATATATTTAAACATTAAATCTATACAATTTCTATGGCAAAAAAATTTCGTGAGAGAATACCCAGTGAACCAGTTGAACTCTTATTCTATGAATTGGTTACAAAAAAAGATGCAAAAACGCTGAAACCTCTTAAAGACTTAAACACTAAGGCTCCAATGAGTATTGTAAAGGCAGTTTTGGACAACGTCATTAGCGAGTCTTTTTATACAACTTTGAACAAGGACCTAAAATCAAGAGGAGTTAAAGAAGGGACAGTTGTCCAGGTAAGGGCAAAGTTCAATGAATCACATCAAGAGATCAGTCCACAGTTTAAAGGAACATTAGTTTTGTGCGAGGTTACAATTAAGTAGTTTAGAAGATTACTGCCAACAAAAGAGCAATCAAACCAACAAACAGATAAATCAAACTACTCTTTCTTGCCTCAGCCATTACCTCTGGATATTCAAAATGCCAAATCTTAAGAATCATTGCTAAAAGGCCAATATCAACCAATGCAATCAATCCAGCACTTATGTAATTGAATCTAAGACCGTAATAGAAAGGCAATATGGTTAAGGGAATAAAAAGAAGATAAAGAAAAGATGCGATTTTTCTAGATTTTGACTCACCAATAAGAATTGGAAGGGTTTTTGATTTTCGTGCTTTTAAATCGCCTTCCATATCTTGAACTGATTTTATTATTTCCCTTGCAAGACCTGAGACAAAACCAAGTAATGATAAGATAATGGTTGTTGGGAAAAGAATATTGGTGATCACAAAATTACCAAAGATAAATGGGATTGCCATAGTAAGTGC
>DATDTS010000029.1:0-11686 GCA_035290745.1 Candidatus Bilamarchaeaceae archaeon
CTGGTAAATGGGCCCAGTGAACAAAGTTCATTTGGGTTTTTCTAAAAAAGTTTATGCGATGGTAGTCTAGGAAACTTTTTGATCTAATATAAACAAACGCCAAAAAGTTTCATCAAAAAGGCGTAAGGTAAAAAAGATCAGAAGTTTGGACATTGGTTAGGATCTGGGCCTTCCACCAAACTTTTAGGAAAAGTTTGATCAAAACTGCTTTTCCATTTGGACGAAAGCCTATGACCCGGGTTCAAAGCAGCTTTTGGCCAGTTATTTACAGATGCCAAAAGCCGCCTCAAAAGGCATAAGGTTTCTCTGGAAACCAAAGTTTGAAAATCCCGGCCGTCGCATTTATTTTAATTACGGCAAGTGAATCAAATTCACTCTGTTGTATTTATTCTTTTTTTAAATACGAGATTCGAAATCTTTAATAATAAATGAGTAGAATATATCCTGATGAACAATAAAATCTTTGTTTTGTTCCTAGTTGCTATGCTCTTTCTTAGTGGTTGCATTATTACTAAAACCTCAAGCAAAAAGGATTCTGCATCTGATACCAAGTCTGTAGATTCTACTCCTTCTGAACCTAATAACATAGAAATAATTCGCCATAGTGATGCCCATCCAACAATTACCAGCCAAGTAACTTCTACTTCTCCTTATCTTGATGAAACCTTTACATTAAAAATTACTGCAAGTGATGATAAGGGACTTAAGCGTATTTTCTGGGAATCTTCAGATGGTAAAACCGATTCTTTTGATTGCGATTTACAAAGGACTTGTTCTAAGACATGGGAAATAAGTTTAGAAGAAGCAGGTTCACATAACTTTAAGATCTATGCTATAGATTCGTCTGGAAAGGAATCGGAAAAAGAATCTATTCAAGTTACTCCTCGATCAAGACCAGAACCAATACCAGAACCCGAACCAATCCCCGAACCTGAGCCAGAACCAACGCCAAGACCGCGACCAATACCTAGAATCCCAGAACCAGAACCCGAACCAATTGATTATAATGAGCCTACTGTACTTTCAACAATGGTAGACCCTACTAATCCTTATGTTGGGGAGTTAGTTGAAATAACAATTAGTGCAGAAGATCCTGATGGGCTCGATCATCTCTCCTGGTCTTCTCCAAGTTATTTTTCTGATGAGAATACTGGTCTTTTTGATTGTAGTTCACGAAGAACTTGTTCACATACATGGCAGGTTATTGCAGAAGGAGAAGGGTCATATCAACTTATGCTTTACGCAGTTGATTCTGAAGGAGAAGAAAGTAGAAGAATATCTACTGATGTAAGTGTTAGAACTTCTGCTAGGCCTTCTCGGCCAACTCCTTCTCCGTCCACAGACTTATGTACTGATTCAGACGGAGGAGATTATCCTATGGCGTATGGATATGTTGTTTATTATTTGTATGGTTCAGAAAAAACCTACAATGATTATTGTACAGGAGATGATTCATTGACTGAATATTTCTGTGATGGCGATTATGGGAAATGGGCTTCTTATGACTGTGAAGGTGCAGGATGCACAGGTGGCAAATGTAATTCAGAGCCTGCACCAACGCCAGCCTCATGCACTGATTCGGACTATGGTAGGAATTACAATGTTAAGGGGTATGTTACTACAGCAGACGGAAGAAAAGATGATACTTGTCTTAGTAGCACAAGGGTTGTAGAGTATTATTGTACGGCTGAGAATACAAGAACAGCAGAAACAGAAGTATGTGAATATGATTGTTTTGGTGGAAAGTGTAATTCAGCTCCAACACCAGATCCAACCCCTGAACCTACATGCTCAGATCCAGATGGTGGTTTAACTTATTCAACAAGAGGAACAACAACTACTGAATCTAACTCTTTAACAGATTCTTGTGCTGGAAGTACGCTTACGGAATATTATTGTTATGGAACTACTAGAAGATCCTTACCATACACCTGTGAGTATGGATGTACTACTGGAAAATGTGATTCTGCGCCTGCACCAGATCCTGATGAGGATGAATGTACCTATAATTCTGAGTGTGGTTATAGACAAAGATGTAAACTTGGAGAATGTGTGGATGTTGACTGTACTAATGATGCTCAATGCGGAGGATGTTATCGTTGTTCAGATTATGTTTGTAGGTACGATTTTACAAAATACGGATGTTGATTTTATTTTTTATTAAAAATAGAAATCTTTAATAATAAACAAGTGGAGATGTTTTTAATGGGCAATAAACTCTTGGTTTTGTTTTTGATTCTAACTCTTTTTATAAGTGGTTGCGTTAGAGACGAGACTAAAAAAAATGCAGATAGTGATTCAACTGCTGATAACAATGACATTTCTAATTCTGTTGTGATAATTAAAAAGAGGGACAATACTTCTAATACTAACGCTAATGGGGGCACGAATACGAACACCAACGATAGTGTCAAACCCAATAATGATACAAACACAAACGGTAACTCTTTAGATACAGACAATCTTGATGTGGATCCTTATGCCACTGATAACTACCCATCAATTAGTATACAAGCAGATCCGTCTAATCCTTATGTGGATGAGACTTTTTTATTGACAATTACAGCAGAAGATGACAATGGACTTAAGGCTCTTTACTGGGAGTCATCAGATGGCCAAACAGATTCTTTTGACTGTAGTTCACAAAAAACATGTTCAGGTGTTTGGGAATTTACTATGGTTAATGAGGGTGCATATGAAGTTGCTGCTTATGCAGTGGATATTTCTGGTCATAAATCAGGAAAGGTATCTGTTGACGTGAATGCTCAGCCATCTAGAGGAGGTGGAACAACTTCAACACCTTCATGCACTGATTCAGATGGTGGTTTAGCTTATTCTACAAAAGGGACTACTACTGATAATTTTGGTTCTTCAACAGATTCCTGTTCTGGTAATACTCTTTTTGAATACTATTGCTATGAGAATGTTGCATATTATGAAGATTATTCTTGTGAAAACGGTTGTTTTGATGGTGCATGTGAGGCTGCATCAACTCCAGTAGATGACAATTCCTGTACATCTAATTCTGGCTGTGGATACAAACAAATCTGTTCAGGTGGAGAATGCATAGATGTTGAATGTACCAGTAGTTCTCAATGCCATGGATGCAAAAAGTGTTCTGGTTATAGCTGTGTAAACTGCGGTTATGGGCCATATGGGTGTACTTGTTAGAAACCCAATCTAATAACATATATTTATAAATACTACCACACTTAATATAATTAATAAAGGTGATTTTTAATGGGTCCAAATCCTCAACTTGTTATGAGAAAAATGGTAGATGTAGTTATTAGTGGAGTTGGAAGTGGAGCAATTCGCAAACCTACTCCTTTGTTAGATGGGATAAAAAGGCAAATGCCTTATACGTTGAGAGATCCAAGGGATATGTTCCCAGCTAATGTTTATAGAGACCTAGGTGATGTACAATCAGCTGTAAGTAGAAATATTGTTCCAGTTGAAGCAGTTGTTTCATATGCACAGGCAGTTTTGGCAAATATATCAATGGAAAAAATGGATCCAGAGGTAGTTGTTGCATCAATAGAAAATTTGGCAATAGCATTTTTATTAAGAGCTGAAAGAGTTGATTTGGCAAACGCATCAGGTTTGTTGGTTCATTCACCAGAAGCAAGACACTTTAAGAAGGTAGATGACAAACTTAAGGAAGCAGATGATAAGGATCAAGGAGCTTTAAGCTTGCGGAGAAGACTTTATTTAGCATCTGCGCAAATAATGGAACAAGATAGAGATGGGGTTACAAAAGGCGTAGTTGAATTATACATGCAATCAGATGTAGTTTGGGTAGGGTTTTCAGCCGGAAGCGTTGATAGATATTTTGACCACGCACTTGATGATAGGATGAAGGCACAGTTAAAGCCAGAGACTTATGGTCATTTAATTAGATGCGCGCTTCAATTAAACGCAATGGAGCAAGCTCAAAAAATGGCAGAGCATTTGGTTGGATTAGAGCAACCAAAAGCATAATTTTATTTTTTTAATAATTTCAAAGCATCTAAGATAAGTAGAGCACATTTCAGTCTTGTTGGATTCTTAGACAAATCCAGTCCTAGTAATTCTAAAACTTTTTCTTTAGTTATTTTTTTTGTTTCTTCAGCATCTTTTCCTTTTAGATAATCAGTAACCAAACAAGCGGAAGCAGTTGAAATTGCACATGAATGGCTTTCAAACTTAATCTCGGATATTCTATTGTCTTTAAGTTTAACATAGAGATCTATCTTATCCCCGCAGCTAACAACCTCTGCATGAGATCTAAGATCAGGATCTGCTATTTTACCTTTGTTTAAAGGATTTTTATATAATTCAATTATACGTTCACGATACAAGTCCATTTTTTTATCACATAAAAAAGATTATTTAATCCAATCGTATCCTTCTTTTTCTATTTTGTCAATAAGCTCAGTTCCACCAGAACTAACAATTTTGCCATTTTTGAGAATAAATATCTTGTCTGGGGCAATGTGATGAAGCATTCTTGTTTGGTGGGTAATCAGAAGTATTGTGCTCCCTGCCTTCTTTAGTTGTGTTAGGATCTTCTTAAGAACTCGAAAACCTTCAATATCAATACCAGAATCAATTTCATCAAGCATAGCAAGTTTTGGTTTTTTGTGAACCAATTGCAATAGCTCAGACCTCTTCTTCTCTCCACCCGAAAATCCAATGTTCAAAGATCTTGTAAGAAACTCATCTGCTAAACCTAACTCTTTTGCATTTTCTTTGATTTCATTGCTTAATTTTACCAAATCCTTTCCTTTATCAATTTTGGAAATGAGCTTCATTACACTTACTCCATCAACAACAGGTGGTTCCTGAAATGTCATGAAGATGCCGTTTCTTGCTCTTTCATCAACTTCCATTTTACTTACATTCTTTCCATCAAGTGTTATCTCTCCATTTGTTTCATAGTTGGGATGACCCATTATTGCTTTACACAAGGT
The DNA here is from genome assembly GCA_035290745.1 of Candidatus Bilamarchaeaceae archaeon. Lineage (GTDB taxonomy): Archaea > Micrarchaeota > Micrarchaeia > Anstonellales > Bilamarchaeaceae > DATDTS01. The sequence continues at coordinate 4,953 of DATDTS010000029.1, forward strand.
GCTTTTCCCAGATCCATTTGGACCCATGATTACATTTATGTGACCATCGTCCAGATCAAGCGATATGTTTTTCACAATCGGCTTTCCTTCTAGCATAGCACTAAAATTCTTCAAACTCAGCATAATTATCTAATTATATCGTTCTATGGAGGATATTTAATGAATTCCCTTTCCATTCAGAAAGCAGCCTTTTTTAATTAACATGCACTGTACATAAACTATAAGTTAGGAAGGATTTAATATGAAGAATTTTGAACAGCAGGAAAAAGCGCGAGACTTAGTTTCTGAAATCTCCAAAAAGAAGAATGAGCCAGAATGGATGCTGGAAATTAGGTTAAATGCACTTGATACTTTTTTCAAAAAAGAAATCCCAAAATGGGTTCCTCCTTTAACAGATCTTAATCTTAATGATCTTGTTTATTTCTTAAAACCATTTGACAAACAACAGGCCGATTGGAATAAAGTTCCTGAAGACATTAAAAAACAGTTTGATGAGCTTGGAATTCCAGAAGCTGAAAGAAAATTCTTAGCTGGTTCTGGTGCGCAATATGAGAGCGAAGTGATCTACCATAACTTAAAGGAAGAATGGGAGAAAAAAGGCGTATTATTCTTAGATATGGATTCTGGTTTAAGGGAACATCCTGAAATTGTAAAAAAATACTTTGGAAGGATTGTTCCTGCAAATGATAATATTTTTGCTGCTTTGAATACGGCTTTTTGGAGTGGTGGAAGTTTTGTTTATGTTCCAAAAAACACAAAAGTTGAAATCCCATTGCAGATGTATTTCAAAATAAATACTCAAAATTTTGGTCAGTTCGAACGAACTTTAATTGTTGGGGAAGAAGGAAGTGAATTTCACTACGTCGAGGGATGCAGTGCCCCAATCTACAACACAGCTTCGCTCCATGCAGCAGTTGTAGAAGTTTTTGCTCATAACTATTCACACGTTCGCTATACGACAATTCAAAATTGGTCATCAAATGTTTATAATCTTGTTACGAAAAGGGCAATTGCTTATGAAAAGGCATATGTTGAGTGGGTTGACGGGAATTTAGGTGCAAAGGTTACTTGCAAATATCCGTCTGTTATTCTGAAGGGCAGAGGATCAAGGGCAGACATTATTAGCGTTGCATATGCAAAAAAAGGACAAATACAGGATACAGGAGCAAAAGTAATTCATCTTGCGCCTGATACATCATCAACAATAATATCAAAAGGACTTTCTGTTGAAGGTGGAAAGCAAATTTTCAGAGGTTTGATAAAGGTTGCCAGAGGCGCAAAGAATACAAGGTCAAACATGGTTTGTGATGGTTTGATTTTAGATGATAAGATGTCAGTTTCAGACGCAATTCCTGAATTAAAGATTGATGAACAGGACGTTAGAGTTTCACATGAGGCATCAGTTGGTAAAATAGGTGAAGACCAATTGTTTTATCTGATGAGCAGAGGACTGAGTGAGGCAGAAGCAACTTCAGTTATTGTGCTTGGTTTTGTAGAACCATTTGCAAAGGAATTACCAATGGAATATGCTATTGAAATGAATAAGTTAATACAATCAAACTTGGATAAACTAGAGTCGCACAGCAGCCAATCAAAGAAAAAACAGGCAATGACAAATGTGTGCAAATGACTCGTGGTTGAATGGGCAGTCTAGTTGATCGTTCTGATAATGTTCTATGGCATTTAATGGCTGGAACAAAAGGAGGACCAAACAGGCTTCAGATCCTTTATATGTTATCTGTTAGACCATATAATGCAAATCAACTTTCAAAAGAAACTGGGTTAGATTATAAAACAATTAAGCATCATCTCGAAATATTAGTTAAAAATGGCTTGATTCTTGTATCACGTGAGAAAAAATATGGCGAGTTATATCACTTAACTGAATTCTCAAAGGAAAAAGTAAAATTATTTGAAAAAATCTGGGAAAAGTTGGAAAAGTAAATTTGGGAAAAGTTTAATAAATGAAAACAAGCGAGATGATAAGTATGGATGTAATAGATTTTGCAACTGCTATGAATATTTTAAATGTCATATTACTTTTAGTTCTTACTTCAATTTATCTGAAAAACTGCAAAAAAATAAAATGCTCTTTTTCCATAGGCCTAGTTTTTTTTGCATTGTTTTTTTTATTGCATAATCTGCTTGCTATCTACTTTCATGTGTCTATGATAGAATACTACTCTAAAGAGGTTGCACAGTTTGAGCTTCTTCTTAACTCAATACAAACTCTTGGTTTAGGGACTCTTGTTTATGTAACATTGAAACCAGTATAACTTCAAATTGGGAGAGAATTGGGGATATGTTTATAAATGCTGAAAAAATTTGATACTACGGTGAATATTGATGAAAAAGAGAATTTTTGTCTTAATCCTGTTGATCTTGTTTCTTGCTGGATGCACACAAATTTCTTCTGCTGATACAGAAGCAAATAACATAATAAATAATAATACTGGGGAAAAAGATGCAATGGCTGAAAAATCCGATTATCTTTCTTTTAGCAAAGAGAAATATGATAAATCAAAACAAGAAGGAAAAACTATTTTCTTAGAATTTGCAGCAGACTGGTGTCCTTCATGCCAATCCCAACATCCAAAAAATGTTGAAGCATTTGAACAGCTAAAAGACAAAGAAATTATTGGTTTTAGAGTTAATTTCAAGGATTCAAATACAGATGAGGATGAAGTTAACCTTGCAAAAGAATTCGGAATAACCTACCAGCATACAAGAGTAATACTGAATTCAGAAGGAGAAGTTGTACAAAAGGCAACTGGTGAATGGAGTTCTGGTAAAATAATCGAAGAACTTAAAAAAGTGGAGTGAGGAAAAATAAGATGGCAGAATTTACAATTATTTTGGCTTTTCTTGCAGGACTAGTATCATTTCTTAGCCCATGTGTACTGCCATTAGTGCCAGCTTATTTGACGTTTCTGGCAAAGACAAGTGTTGATGAAATAAAGAAGGATTCAGTAAAAGCGCGAACAAAGATATTTCTAAGTAGTTTATCCTTTGTTATTGGTTTTTCACTTGTTTTTTCTTTGCTTGGTGTTCTTCTGCAAAGTATTTTGTCAGATGTTGCCTATGAACTCAGAACTTATTTAGGGTATATAGGCGGAACAATTATTATCGGATTTGGCCTTGTCCTGCTTGGAATAATCAACTTAGATTTCCTTAAACAAGAACATAAACTGCAGGTCAAGCAATCTGGGAACCCATATTTAAGCTCATTTATCTTCGGTGCTGCGTTTGCAGTTGGTTGGACACCATGTGTTGGTGCAGTTCTTGGCGGAATTTTAACACTTGCAGTTACCCAGCCAGGATCCGCATTCCCATTAATGTTAAGCTATTCGCTTGGCCTTGGAATACCATTCTTGTTTGTTGGAATATTTATCTCACAATCAAGTGATGCGATAAAGAGAATAGAGCCGCATTTAAAATGGTTAAACATTATTTTTGGAATAATTTTAATTATACTTGGAATACTGGTGTTTACTGATCAACTGTCTGCTGTTGCAAATTTTGCACCTGTGAATGATCTATTGTTAAGTTGATACCTATGAAGGCCAATAACATTTTTTTTAAGATTGGTGTAATACTTTTGATTTTATTAGTAATATATTATCTAGAATCAAGCAAAGCAACTAGTAATTTAGGTTTTGGTTCAAGCCAAACAATAGCAAATAAAAATTCAAGCAAAGCGTCTATCTATCAACCAGCACCTGAATTAAGTGGAATTGAAGGATACATAAATACAAAAGACGGATTCAAATTAAGTGATGAAAAAGGTAAGGTTATTTTAGTAGATTTTTGGACATATTCTTGCATAAATTGCATTCGTACATTACCTTATTTAACATCATGGGATGAAAAATACAGAAATAATGGACTAGTAATTGTTGGAGTCCACACACCTGAATTTGAATTTGAAAAAGACATAAACAATGTCAAAAAAGCAGTTGAACAAAATGGGATCAGGTATCCAGTTGTTTTAGATAACAACTATGCAACATGGCAATCCTACAAAAATCATTATTGGCCTCACAAATATCTAATCGATGCAGATGGGTACATAAGATATGACCATATAGGTGAAGGTTCATATGAGGAAACGGAAGCGGTTATTCAACAGCTTCTAATGGAAAGAAATGACAAACTTAAATTAGAAGGACTTATTTCTAAGAATGTTAGTGGTGTTCAGGCCTCAGAGGTTGGAACACCTGAATTATATTTTGGTTATCAGTTTGCCGAATCACGTAATCAGCAGGTTGGCGGAAAATCATTTAATCATAATCAAGAAGTTGAATATGAACTGCCTGCAACAGTTTACCAAAATACTATTTATCTTGAAGGAAAATGGAAAAACAATGCTGAAAATGTTGAACTAGTTTCAGACACAGGTAAAATAGTACTCAAATACAAAGCAAAAGTTGTGAATATTGTTGCAGGAAATACTGCAGAAATTACTTTGAGTGTTAATGATAATGAACTTAGTTTAGAAGAGGTCGGCTCTGATGTTCAAATCAAGAATGGAAAAGCAACAGTTTCAGTCAATGAACAAAAACTTTACAATTTAGTTGATGATTCTGCTTCTTTTGATTCGAATCAAGAAAGATTCGAATATTTGAAAAATTCTTTTTCAAATGAAAAAACAATTACAATAGAAGTTAAAGGAAAAGGTTTTCAGATTTATACCTTCACCTTTGGATAGGGTTTTGATGGAGAAATATTTAAAAGCAAGAATGTAAGAATTATTTAAAGGTGTTCTTATGGTCTTTGGGATTGGAGAAGGCAAAATAGAGCTAATGCTTGATAGATTAAATTATGGTTATAATGATACTATCAAAGGAAAATTAAAACTTGAATTGAAAAAGCCGTGTAATGCAAAAGAATTGAGGGTTGAACTATTTGCAGTAAAATCAATTAGAAAAACTAATACTGATTTCAAAACAGGTAGGACTAGATCAACTACCAGTGATGAAACTATTTACAATTTTAACTTATCCCTTGGCGGTGAACAGGAGTATGCAACAAAAGAATATGATTTTGAAATAAAAACCCCTCCACAGCCAACTCAAAGTGCACACCCCGTTCCAGGATGGGTAAGTGGTGCAGTCGACGTTCTTAACATGCTTGGCGGAACATCTCCAGTGAGATGGTATGTATCAGCTTCCCTTGACCGTTCAATGTCTTTAGATGTTTCAAAGAAGGTGCAGATTACGATTCAGTGAGGTTATTCACTCTAATTACATTTTATATTTATGTCATCAAGGAACATACTTACTGAAGAGTTTCCAAAATTATAAATTCCTGAAGAAAAACGTATTCCTTTTATTTGATTCCTCTTTTCGAATGGGACTACTTGGTCAACGGCATCAGCAAGGTTGATGGATACTGTCCTCCATTCAGCATCCTTATTAAGCCCAAAATTTTCATATACAAAAGGCCCGCCAAAAAGATTCATGATGGTTTGCTCACTTGAATAAAACCAGAAATAGTTTGCAATGGTTTCCAATTCCTGATCTAAGAAAGTTATCCTTGAATACAAAAGGGCGTTCTCATAAGTTAAATCATTGTTGTTCTTTATTCTGAAGGAGACTGAATACTTTTTCAATTCATTTAGATTAAGCGTTAGTCTTTGGGATATCGAAGATCTTTCATTAGGGTCGTATGAATTCTGTATCTTAAGGTAAGTTGAATTAGTCTGATTATCTATCTCCAATGAAAAATCTTGATAGTTGCTATCAACAATACGCCCCTGTCCATTAACCTCTATATAAGGGCTCCAAGCAGAAAGGCTTTCTTCAAAATCGGCATTGTTAAATCCATTACATATATTAGTTTGATCCTCATATCCGCAATATGTCCTTGCAGAATTGATTACTTTATCCTTAAGTGTAGTATTATCTAGATCACAATCCTTCCCGTTCTTGATCATTGAAATAAGATTGTCACAGCTTTCTTTCATTAGGATGGTATTCGTTTCCATAGAAGTATGGGTTTTTGCTACCTCCTTTATTGCTTGTTCGTACGGAATACAAGACTGTATTTCTTCGCATTTTTTTGCAAGTATCTCTCTACTTTCAGTATAATCAGAGTAGCAATCTTTATCACTGGCATCTAAAGATTCAAGTGCATCAATACAGTACGAGTAAATTGTAGACATATTCAAATAACTTGAATTTGTTGTTACTTCAAGTTTCATTATTTTTTCCTCATAACCTTTTTGAGATTCACTACACAACTGAAGGTCTTCGCATTTTTTTGCAAGTATCTCTCTACTTTCAGTATAATCAGAGTAGCAATCTTTGCTTGCATCCAAGGCTTCAAGTGTATCAACACAATATGAATATCTTGTAGAAGTATTCACATAACTTGAGTTAAGTGCTGCTCCAAGTTTTAGGAGTTTTTCCTCAAAGGTTTTTTGTCCTTCACTGCAATCTCCTAAACATCCATTTAGGAAGAATATGGAAAAGAGGATAAGAATAAAGAGTATCTTTTTCATGTGGTTATATCCTACCAAAATCTTAAAAATCATGAAGATGGGTCTTGAGGGTTTCTCAATCTATAAAGATTCTGATAAATCAAAACATTGGCAACTACCCCAGGTTGGAAACGTCTTTCCAAAGACATGCTTTCGTCATGTCCATGGTAATTGTCTGCAGGAGAATTGTATGCGTTGAATACTACAGGGACTCCAAGTATCCTTTGGTAATAAAGGGCAATTGGTTCAGTTC
>DATDTS010000030.1:0-14827 GCA_035290745.1 Candidatus Bilamarchaeaceae archaeon
AAATAGATCTCAAACCCATCTTCACCAGTATAGCCAGTACGCGAAACAATACAATCAACATCAAAAACTTTTGCATAAGTAAAGTAAAATGTTTTCAACGTATCAACTTCAATATTTGAGATTTTCTTAAGCACATCTTTAGCCTTTGGACCTTGTAATGCAAGTTCAGCAGTTTGATCACTGAGGTTAATTAGTTCAGCACCTGCAATTGACTGTTTTTTCATCCATTCAAAATCCTTCTCAACATTTGAAGCATTCACAACAATCATAAAATGATTCCTGTTTATTTTGTAAACAAGAAGATCATCGACAATGCCAGCATTTTCATAAAGCATAGGCGAATACAAACATTGGTTTTTTTCCATCTTTGAGACATCGTTTGTAATTAAATTTTGTATAAACTTCTCAGCATTTTGTCCTTTTACCTCTACTTCACCCATGTGTGAAACATCAAATAAACCGCAGTTTTCCCTTACACATTTATGCTCTGCAACAATTCCGCTGTATTGTACAGGCATATCCCAGCCGCCAAAATCAACCATCTTTGCCCCGAGTTTTCTATGTACTTCATTAAAAGGAGTCTTTTTCATCAAATTCACCAACCTAGAAATAGAGATAGTATAAACACAAACAAATAAAAAAAAGAAGGTATATACAATACCATGAAAAGGTTACTTATATTTGCGATTTTGTTGGGAATAACGTTTTCAATGCAAGCAACTGCTGATTTTAATTGCGAAAACCAATGTTGTGTTAGTGGAGGAAGCCATAGTGCTACGGTTGATGTAACAAATGGCGATACTTCTATTGGTATAATCGTTTATAAAGTTGAGATAAGAACTACTGGAGGAAGTGTTTTTGGAAGTTGGTCTGATGCAGGAGGGTTCTTAATATCACCTTCAAGTTCGCACACCTTTAGTGTCCCAGGAACATTTCCAAACGATTATTCTGTAAACTATGATATCTGGGTAGAGTATGGAAATGACTACGGACAACAATCATATTATGTTGGCTGGACAAAGGCTGGGTCAGGATATGTTACTTTGTATAGCTACGAAACATGCAACCCAAGCTATGATTATGATAACCCAATTGACACGAGTGCAAATTTTCAATGTCAGGATAGCTGCTGTTTCCCTGGGGATAATCACAGCGCAAACATAAATGTGGAGAACGATAATCCTTACAATGATGTAAAGATCAAAAAAATAGAATTAAGAACAACTAGTGATAAGGTTTTTGCAAACTTATCCAATACAAATGAAGTTGTAATCCCAGCAGGTGAACAGGATACATTTGAGGTAACTGGAACGTTCCCACAAAGCGGGGATACCTCATATAAAAGATGCGTATATTGGACGTATACTTATGATTCACCTGGATACCAAGATAGTTATAGTTGGGAATGTGAATCTGATTATCTTAATCTACAGTCACGAACTGCGTATGAATGTCAAACTAATGATAATTGTGAAGAAAATGAATATTGTGATATAATAACGAGTACAAGTTGCTACTCGAAATGTAGGGAATTAGAACCAAAAGGATGTCAGGAGATAGAGAATCACACTTTAGTAACATATCAATGCTGTGATAATTTGGATTGCCAAACTGGATGGGTGTGTGTTAATCACGAATGTCAGAAATCAGCAAGACCTGAGGTTACAGTAGAAAATGAATGCCCTGATAAAATTATTGTAACTGTTACTGATCCAAACACAGGCAACCCAGTAACTGGTGGTGTATATGTTACGGTAGATAATAATTCTCCGCTTCCAGTAACTACTGACGGGCAATTGGTTGTTGAAGCAGAAGAGAATACAACATACCAAATTTCGGTATATGTACCAGGACGTATTGACAATTACGAAACAGAATATACCTTCTCATGCGAAGAAGATGGGGGCACAAATGGAAATGGTGGAAACGGAGGGACAAATGGCGGAACAGCAGGCGGTGGATGTACATCGAATAGAGACTGCGCAAGCAACCAATATTGTAGTGGAGGCAGTTGCCACGGAATTGATGAGTGCCAAGATTATGAGATAGAAAACCCTGAAACAGCAGAAGTAGGAGAAGAGATACAAGTTACAGTTACAAGGTGTGGAAGGCCTGCGGGCGATACAACAGTTACAATAACTGATCCAAAAGAAGGAAAAACAACGTCTAGAACAGATAACCAAGGAAAAACAACTGTTTCTGCAGATTTTGAAGGAACATATGGATTGTCAATTTCCAAAAATGGAAGACCAATAAAATCATCATCTCTTGAAGTATCTAAAGGAGATAGTGATGATGAAGACCAAGAAAGGAGAGGGATATTTGGAGGGTCTGAATTTACTGATAATGCCATACTTCTGGTACTGGTATTCATAATCGTTGTCGGATTGGTACTTTATTTAAGAGGAAGGGGAGCTAAGGGTAAGGAACAACCCCAAGGGTGAGAATATCATTGAAGAAATTTTATTAATAATGTTGGCCGTAGTTTTTGTTGGCCTGGTACTGTACCATCTAAAAGTAAGGGCAGCAAAGCCTTTAGTCTCCAAGTTTTGTCCAGCATGCGATTATGCCTTGCATCCAAAAGATAAATCATGTGAAAAATGCGGAAATTCCTTTAATAATGAGAAATCTAAAAAGTGAACTTAAGTGCCTAAAGAACAAGAAACAAAAAATGGAATTGATGCAGGACATGTTGCTAAATTAACTCTTGTTCTGGTTATTTTTCTAAGTGCAGTCTACTTTTATATGGAAACACAAAACTTCAAACAAAAATATGAAAATGAGGTTATAGAAAAAGAGAGGTACATTCAATTATTTAGCACAGAAGAAGAAAATAAGAAAAATGAAATTGAATTAAGAAGAAAACAGCAAAAAGACTTTGGCATGTGTAAGGACAATGTTACTTCAAAAAAAGGAGAAATTAAAGAATTAGAATCTCTCCTTGCTAATGAGATGAATAAAACAACCGAGTTACAAGACCAGATTATAGAAAAGAACGCATTAATCTATTCTGCGTCAGAAGAACTGGAAACATCAAAAAGAGAAGTTGATGAATTGATTTACAACATTGAAAACCTTGAAACATTTGTAAAATCAAATAGCGAACTAGAGAAAGAGCAAGTTGACACAATACATAAATTCTGTGGAGACGTAAGGGATGGATGCATTATTGACGCGAATGCTATGGGGAAAAAAATGATATCTTGCATTGGTTTCACTTGGGTGGATGACAGTACGACCTCAAACTTTGCAGATGGCCAAAGAATATTTGACCCTGAAACCTTCTGGTTGTCAAAGCAGGGAGACTGCGATGATTTTAGCTTGTATATGGCATCATGGCTTAGATCAGAATATACTGATGCAAAACAAGAATGCAAGGAATCTGAAATAAAAGTAAAGGTTGATACAAATAAATTTGTTGAATGCCCATGTGAATTCTATGCGATAGGAGGCTTTGCTACAAAACAGGGAGGTATCTACCATATGGAAACTGGCATAGGAAAAGCTGGGGACATTGATCCAAATGAGATTCATATTGTTGAACCACAAACAGGAGAATACGATGGCAAAGGAAATGGCGCAGTTATGAGCCAAGTGATATGGCTAATAACAAAAAATGACTTTTATTTCTATGATCCATTTGGAGAAGACATATCAATATCAGGGATAAAGAAAAGGCTTAGCGAACTGGAATGAAACATGGTTTCGTAGCACGCAGAGAACGAAGTTCTCTTGCGTTGAAAAAAGGTTTTTCAAATGAAAAAATTACTGATAATAATATTTTTTTGCAATATTGCATTTAGTCTAGTATCTCTTGAGTTTGATTCAGATTTTGAATGCAATGGAGAATGTTGTGTCGAAGATACAACTTATTTTTCAAGTGCATATATAAAAAATACTGGTGATCAAACTGTTAGTATAAGTAGAATAGCACAATACAGTGAAACTTATGGTATCTTTGGTCAACAAGAAACACGAGAAGAACTTCAGCAAGGAGAAGATTTCAGAATAACCTTAACAGGCATATTCCCTCCGCCAGATGATACAAACAAACTCCTTTTCAAAACGTGTGCGTATATTACTGTTTTTTATCAGGATGGGTCGCGACAAGAGGGGTGGCTCTGTAATGATGAGAGCGAAGAAAAGAAAGTTACAAAAAAACAAGAATTTCAATGCTTTACTGATTCGAATTGTGCTGAGAACGAATATTGCTACCAACAAAGCTGTACCTCAGAATGTAAAGTGATAGAAGAAAGTGCGCAATGCGGGCAGTTTGTAGACCACACGTGGGTTGAATATGAATGTTGTGAGAATACAGATTGTAAAGAAGACCAAAAATGCTCAAATAATTTTTGTATTGATATTAGCTGTGAATGTGGCTACATTCAGAATAACCAATGTGTCTCATATGAATGCTGCGGTGATAATGATTGCAAAACAGGGTATTACTGTACTAATAATGAGTGCAAAGAATACGAATGCATTAGGAACAGCGATTGCAAAGAGGATGAACAGTGCAATAATAACAGTTGCACAAAACTTGATTGTAAAAACTGTGAGTACATCCTAGATAATCAATGTATTCAGTATGAATGCTGCAATAACCAGGACTGTGAAAATAATGAGCAATGTTCAGAAAACCAATGTGAAGAGATTAGATGCCAATATGGACAATACGCCTCAAACCATAAATGTGTACAACAGGAGTGTTTAGTTTCTAATGATTGCAATCAAAATCAGTATTGTGAAAATAACGTATGCAAAGGGTTAGAATGTAATGAAAACCAGATTATAAGATCACATGAATGCAAAAATTTGGAGATAAGCGAGGCAATTATTGGATATCCTAAACAAGGAAAATATGTTCAGTTTTTGTCTATTGAAGGAATAATTGATTTTTGGTTTGTTTATATTAGTTTGAGTATTATAATACTTGTTAAGTTTTTTCAAAAGAAACCAGTAGAACCAAAACAGGAAGAACATACCAAATAATATAAATATGTCTTATCAAAAGAAAATCATCTCAGGTTATTTGCTTGAGTTTGTAATGGGGTCGTTGTGTAACCCGGTAGCATGGCAGGCTCCAGATCAAGCTTGTTTAACAAGCAAAAAACACATCCAGCCATGAAAAAGGCGAAACCTGTATATTAGGGTTCAAATCTGCCTTTTAGGAAAAGGCAGCCCAAAACTGGGTTGCTATCTAAAGGAGTGATTATCCCTACGACCCCAATAAACTTTTTTCTTATTATACTGATCCAACTAAATAAGTTGGATCAACTATCCACAACCAAACGACCGATAAATCGACGCATCGATTTATGGTGTCGTAATCGACGATCCGATGTCGTAATCGACGAATCGATTACGAACATGATCAAGAACGAAACGTCGTTCTTGACATTACGAGCATGTTCATGAACGGTTCACTGTTCATGACATCCATTGAACGTTACGACGTTCAATTTGAGGTAACTCTCAGATAATGAAATCGGAATTACTTAGTTGGTTGTGTATATATACCTATAAAAAAGTTCGGTCATGAAACACCTTCAGTTTCATGGGCGTACGTGAACGAAGTTCACGAACATAATCAAAAAGTTGAGATAGTTCTTAAAAGTGCAGTGTGGCTTTTCCAGGGTTTCGGAGCGAACTTCGTTCGCTTGAAACATCCGAAAACAATTTCGGATCGTTTTGCCATTTGTATGTACCAAGTCAAAAGCCTAATCAAAAAACTAATTACTAGTCTTGCTTAATTTTATCATTACCAATTTTTTTATCTCCTCAAATATTAAAATGGTAGAACCGATCAAAAACAAATAAACCCATTCATAAAAAGTCAAACTAGTTGTTAAAAGATACTTTTGGAAAAAAGGAAGTTCAACAACTAAATATAGGACAAATAACATGGCTAAGAAAGTTGCAAAAACATAGGCATTGTTTTTTGGCTTATAAAAAAATGATTTGCTGGAGGACCTACAATTAAGCGAATTGAACAACTGTAACAAGATAAAAACAACAAACGTTCCTGTTAATGCTTTTGATGGAGTAAAGTTGAAGAAAACAAAGAAAGTCACGAGCACCATAAATAATGCAGACAGAAAAATTGATATTGCCAATTTTTTTGATAATATTTTTCGATTAACTTCTTGTTTATTTGTTGAAGCTTCAAAACCTAAGGCTAACGCAGGAGGACCATCCATGATTAGATTCAAAAATAGGATTTGGATAGGGGTAAGAAAATATGGTATGGCTAGAAAAGAATCGAGAAAAAATATTATAATAAACATCATCAAAGTGGCTGCATTCGTAGTGAATTGAAATCTTATAAAATTTATAACATTGCTAAAAACAGTTCTCCCGTAGTGAATTGCAGAAACTAGAGTTGAGATATTATCATCCAATAAAACCAGATTACCTGACTCTTTGCTCACATCCGTGCCTGAACCCATAACAACTCCAACATGGGCTTTTTTCAAAGCAGGTGCATCATTAATCCCATCACCAGTAACAGCAACTATTTCACCTTGTTCTATAAAATTCTCAACAATTGTTAATTTACTAAGAGGAGTTGAACGTGCAATAATATTGACTTCAGAAAGTTTTTTTGAAAGCTGATCATAATCTAAGTCCTTAAGTTTATTCCATTCTATTGCTTGGCTCGGTCTTTCAATCAAACCAATTTGCCTTCCAACTGAAGAAGCAGTCTCAAGATTGTCACCAGTTAACATTAACACTCTCATGCCAAGCAATTTTGCTTCTCTCAAAGTTTCTGCAACATTCTTTCTCGGTGGATCTTGAAAGCCTAAAAAAGCAAGAAATGTAAGTTCCTTTTCTGATTTTTCCCTATAGGCCAAAGCTAAAACTCTCATACCTTTTGTAGTAAAATCCTCAAGCTGAGAGAGTAGGTCTTTTTTGTTGACTTTTGTGACTTTCCCATTAACTTCAATCTTATTGCAAATTGAGATAATTCTCTCAGGTGCACCCTTAATTATCATTATCTCTTTATCATCAAATTTAAACAATGCCTTCATTCTCCTTTTTTCCGTGTCAAGTGGATAGAAATCAACTGGTTCATTTTCCTTCCTGATCTTCTTAATATCTAAACCAATTGAGTTTGCAGCCTCATAAATGGCCTTGTCCATCTCATCACCAAAAAAACCTTGATCTGTAACTTTTGCATGATTGCATAAAATCGAATAAAGAATTGCTTTATTATCCTTGGAAATGTCAGAGAGTTTATAGCACAGATTATTCATACAGATATTTACAAGCCCCATTTTCCCAAGTGTTACAGTTCCAGTTTTGTCAACAATTAGGATTGTAGAGGTTCCAAGTGTCTCTACTGATTTGATATTCCTTACCAAGGCATTATGTTCAGCCATCCTTCTAACGCCGATTGCTAAGACAACTGTTAAGATTGTTATAAGCCCTTCAGGAACAGATGCAACTGCTAAAGAAACAGAAAGAATGAACAGCTCAAAAAGATCCTTTTTCTGCCATAACCCAATTAAAAAAAGAACAAGTATTACAAGTATAGAAACAATACTAATTTTCTTCCCCAAATCATCCAATGATTTTTGTAAAACCGTGCTTTCTTCTTTAATATCGCTGATTGCTGAAGAAATTATACCTATCTCAGTTTTTGCGCCAGTAGCAACAACCACTGCTTTGCCTTCTCCTTTGGTAACAAAACTACCAGCATAAACCATATTCTTCCTTTCAGCCAACAATGTATCTTCTGGAAGCTGTTCGGTGGTTTTCTTAATAGTTGCAGATTCACCAGTTAAATGTGATTCATTAGTTTCAAGCTCTTTGCATTTTATTAAACGGGCATCAGCTGGAATCTTTAAGCCCTCGGATAGATAAACTATGTCACCTGGAACAAGCTCACTTGAATCCAATAAAACATGCTTGTTATCTCTTTTGACCAAAATGGTTGATTTGGTTAATGAACGCAGCAGATCAAGACTCTTATCTGCTTTAAACTCAAGAAAAAAACCAAATGAGATAGATAAAATTATAGCAACAGAGATGGCAATTGCATCAATCATATGACCAATGAAAAAAGAGATTACTACTGCAAGCAATAAAAGCCAAAGTATGAAATTATCAAATTGTGAAACCAAAATATCCAGGGCATTACGCTTATGCAAAGTACCTAGGGTGTTATTGCCATACTTAATTAGGCGCGTCTTAGCTTCGTCTGTTGAGAGACCATTATCGGAAGTTTCAAGAATTTCGAGAGTTTTATTGATCTCGTAGTTATGCATGTTGATGTTTCATAGACAAAGTTATAAAGGTTTTTCAAAATGGGCTCGGTAGAAACCTCTGTTAACAGCGCCACATCAGGCGCTGCCGCCAACAATGCGGCAGGGCCCCAGCGGGCCCTGCAACCCATGCAACCACGAATACATACGACCACGAGAGCAACTTGGTGCAAAGCACCAACCGCAGGCGCAGCGCCTTTGTAGATGGCGGCGCTGTTTAGGAATTCTACAGAGCCTCAAAATGCAAAAATATAAAAATTAAACTCTGGAAACACACATATGGCATTCGATGATTTAGTTTCAATATGTGGTATTCCACTATTAATTTTTGGATTCTTTTTTGCTTTGAGTATGGTAAGAATAATTTACCAATACGAAAAAGGAATTGTTTTTAGGCTAGGTAAATATCACAAAACCCTTGACCCTGGTTTAAGATTTATTATTCCAGGAGTTGATGACCTAAGAAAAATAGACATGAGAATTAGAACTCTGGATATACCAAAACAGGAAGGGATGACAAAGGATAATATCCCAGTTATGGTAAATGCAGTTGTATATTATAAAGTTGAGAATCCAGAAAGTGTAATCCTTAAAATAGAAAGATTCCAGTTTGCAGTTGCACAATACACTCAAGCAGCATTAAGGGATATTATTGGAAACAATGAGCTTGATTTTGTACTGATTGAAAGAGACAAGGTTGCACAGGAAATTAAAAAAATAGTAGATGTTGAAACATCTGAATGGGGAATCGACATAACCTCAATAAAAATACAGGAAATTGAATTACCTGCTGAAATGAAAAGAGCAATGGCAAGACAAGCAGAAGCAGAGAGAGACAAAAGGGGTCAAATTATTGTTTCAGAAGGTGAATTTAAAGCAAGTGAAAACTTAAGGAAGGCTGCTGAGAATCTTTCAAAATCACCTGCATCTATTCACTTAAGAACATTGCAAACAATAAGGGAAATTGCACAAGATCCTTCAGAAAAAGTGATTATACTAGTTCCAAGTGACTTTGGAGAGATTGTAAAAAAGTTCGTGAAGTAGATAGTTGATTATGTAAGTAAAACTAGGAACGCAGAAAACACCGAACTGCTGACGCAGACTTTAGAAATATTTTATTCTGCGTCCATCTAGTATTTTCTAATAGAAGCAACTAATTGCAGAAGTTGAGAGGAAATGACGGGGTTTACTCATGCAGCTTGATAAAAAAGTAAGGTATTTGCAAATTGCATTTAATAGTACAGCTTCTCTTTCGAGCTTGTCTGTTATACCAAAAGACCCAAGAATATTGATAGAGGCTGGAACTCCGCTAATTAAACAGATGGGTGAGATGGCGATTAGGCAAATTAGAAATGCATGGAGCGGATATTTAGTTGCAGACCTTAAAGTTGTTGATGGAGCAGCAGCAGAAGTTTATGAAGCATGTAGGGCAGGTGCAAATGCTGTAACAGTTATGGGATCTTCACCAATTGAAACAATTAATGTACATATAGAAGAATGCAGAAAAAATGGCGTACATTCATTTGTAGATATGATGAATGTCAAGGATCCCATAAGGGTATTAAGAAAACTAAAAAAACAGCCAAATGTTGTGATACTTCACAGGGGTAGGGATGAAGAAAACACTTATGGAAAAATAATTGAATACAGACATATTAGAAGAATAAAAAGCAAATATGACGTTTTTATCTCAACTGCTGGTGGAGTTGACTTAAGGGAAGCTCAGCGTGCAACATTCAATGGCTCAAATATTGTAGTTGTGAATTTAGTTGGACCTGAAGATAAATGGAAAGGAATTAGGTATGGAGAGGATATTTCACAACTAGCTCAAAAATTCCTAAAGACAATTGACTAAAGGAATTGATATTTAATAAGCACCAGTAAATCCAAAAGTAAATTAAAGGCAGAGGTTAATTCTCTGTATGCTGATGGAGCTGGTGAATTACAAAAGACGACATCCACCAGGTTTGTCTTAGAGGAGCTACTAATGGCAAAAGTGAATTAAGATGTTTGGATTTACTGCGCACAAGATGGGACGTATATTTAAAAATATTAGTATGCAAGTTAGATAATAGACTTGTTCTCCCAGAGATGATTTAATATGGATGACCTTATGAAAAATGAACCTGTTGTCAAGACGGGCACAACCACTGTTGGATTAGTTGGCAAGGATGGCGTAATTTTAGCATCAGACCGAAGGGCAACAATGGGTTACCTGATTGCAAGCAAAGACATTGATAAAATATATCCAATTGATACCCATATAGGAATGACAATTGCAGGAAGCGTTGGGGATGCACAAACACTTGTAAGATGGATGCAAGCAGAACTCAAGTTATACGAATTAAAACATATGAAAAAAGCAAGTGTAAATGCAGCAGCAACATTACTTGCAAATATATTAGTAGGATACAAATATTTCCCATTTTGGGTACAGATACTTATTGGTGGAGTTGATGAGAAACCACATGTATATAGTATTGATATGTTAGGTGGTGTCACTGAAGAAAAACTCACCTCAACTGGAAGTGGTTCACCAATCGCATACGGTGTGTTAGAAGACAATTTCAAAGAAAATGCCACAACAGCAGAAAATGCAAAAATAGCAGTAAAAGCAGTAACTGCAGCAATGAAAAGAGATGCAGCAAGCGGTGAAAGAGTAGACATTGTAGTAATCGACAAAAGTGGATTCAAAAGAATGAAAAAAGAAGATGTCAAAAAATTAGTAGAATAGTTTTTTATATTCCCAAACTTTATTTTATTTTTTTCTATGATTTGAACTGACTTGAATCAGAGTGATTTAAATATTTGAAAATTGAGATCGAATGATTTTCAAATGAATATACTCGACCAACATGTTTTTCCGATTGTTGGTCGAGTATAGCTGATCCAAATAAATTTGGATCACAATATCTAGAGGTGCAATAGTGTATTATAAAGACATTGAAAAGGTAGTAATGGACATAATGCCAAGTGAATGCCAGGTAACAAAAATAGAACAAGAAGGATTAGAGACAGTTATCTACCTTAAGGATATCAAAATGTTCTATCAAAATGACCAGCTTATAAAAGAACTAGCAGGAACGCTAAAAAAGAAGATAAGTATTCGAGTCGACCCAAGTTGTCTAATGGATCCTGAATCTGCGAAAAAAACAATAGAAACAATCATTCCAAAAGAAGCAGAGATAAAATCAATAAGATTCAGCCCAGAATTCTCAGAAGTCTATATAGAAGCTACGAAACCTGGATTGGTTATTGGAAAGGGAGGTTCAATACTTAAAGAAATTATGATGCAGACAAAATGGACACCAATTGCAGTTAGGGCTCCAACTATGCCGTCAGCAACACTTGACGGAATAAGAAAAAGTATGGTAAGCGAAGCACCAGCAACTAAAAAGTTCCTAGTGCAGGTTGGAAGAAAGATATGCCAGCCTCCTCCTGCAAGTGATTGGATAAGACTTGTTGCATTAGGCGCATTTAGAGAAATAGGGAGATCGTGTATTTTACTTCAGACCCCACATAGTAAAGTGTTACTTGACTGCGGGGCTAATACTTCTACTGCAGACCCTACTAAGGCCTACCCTTACCTTAACATGCTTGGATTTTCACTTGAAGAATTGGATGCAGTAGTTTTAAGTCATGCACACACTGACCACATGGGTTTTATCCCATATTTATATGCATATGGTTATTCTGGGCCAGTATATTGTACTCCACCAACACGGGACCTTATGGCTTTATTACAACAAGATTTTGTAAATCTCTCAAAACGTGCACTAGGCGTTGAGCCTCCATACTCAAAAAAGGACATACAAAAAGAGCTAAAGCATGTCATTACTGTTCCATATAATGAAGTAGTTGACATAACCCCTGAAATAAAAACAACATTTTACAATGCTGGGCACATTCTTGGAAGTGCAAGTGTTCATTTGCATATAGGAGAAGGAGCACATAACCTAGTTTATTCAGGAGACACAAAATTTGGATTTACAAAATTATTTGAACCTGCCCATACTCATTTCCCAAGGGTTGAAACTTTGATGGTTGAAGCGACTTATGGTGGAAGAAATGATTTTGGAGTAAAAAGAGTTGATTCAGAGAGAACCTTGATAGATATAATTAAAGCAACAATTGAAAGAAAAGGAAAGGTTTTGATACCTGTTTTTGCAGTAGGAAGAAGCCAGGAAATAATGCTTGTCTTGGAGGAATATTATAGGAATAATCCTGATTTCAATGTACCTATTTATATAGATGGAATGGTCTTGGAAGCTTCAGCTATTCATACGGCATATCCTGAATATTTAAGAGAACAGGTTCAGAGAAGAATCCTATCCAATAATAGTCCATTTGAATCTCCAATGATAAAGGTGGCAAAAGGAATTGAAAAGGAATTGATAACTGATGGAGAACCTGCAATCATTCTTGCCCCATCGGGTATGCTTACTGGTGGACCTTCTTATGAATATCTAAAACTAATGGCAGATGACCCTAAAAATACGCTTATATTTGTAGGGTATCAAGGTGCTTTATCTCTTGGAAGCAAAATTCAAAGAGGATTAAAAGAAATTCCAATAATGGGTGATGATGGAAGAACAAAAACACTTGAAATCAGAATGCAGGTTGAAACTGCCGAAGGCTTTTCAGGCCATTCAGATAGGACTCAACTAATGGCATACTTAAAGAATATACGCCCTTATCCAGAAAGGGTAATAACTATGCATGGAGATTGGGGAAAAACTGAAGAGCTTGCAAGGTCTGCATCATTAATGTTAAAGAAAGAAGGACGTGCGATGTGTAATTTAGAGGCAATAAGATTAAAGTAATTATTTCTTCCTGAAACCCCTATATTTTTTATATGAAGCTAGATTATGCTCTTTTAAATAAGCTTCAACAACTTTCCTAACTCCAAGTGTTGATGGGTTTTTTGTTTTTTTTACATACTTGTTAACTGCATCGCTGACATCCTTCCTTTGAGTTTGGGATACACTTGCCCTCTTTAGGGAATGGTTAAGCTTCTGCAACTTAAAATTATCCCCTCTTTTTACTAATTTTACCATTTTATCACCTAAATCATTAGAACTATGACATTTAAAAATTTTTGGAGAAGAGAATAAACAAAAAAAAGAAAAAATAGAAAAAAATTTATTGTGCTCCAAAGCTTTTCATCATATCAACTAATGAACCGCTACAATAGTCAAAAAGTTGATTTGAACTCATTGAACCAGTAGAAGCACCAAGATATTCTTTTGGAACTTTACAGCTCATTTCTTTACCTTTTAAACCTGGAAGTGAAGTAGATTCTGTGACTTTCATTTCAACAACACATTTATCCCCTTCAAATCCTTTTATCAAACCTTCAGAAGTTATTCCTGGGTCTGCAGAAACCCCTTTTGCAGGAGTACACGTTTTCATAGCTTCTTGAAAACATTCTTTATCAGTACCACAATCCTTTGGTGGTGACTGCAAACATCCAAACAAAACCAGCATAATTGCCAATCCGATCAAAACAAATTTTTTCATAGTATTACCTCATTTAAGTGTAAAAACGAATACACTTTTTTATGTGCTTTTAGGAGTTAATAGTTAAAAAGCAATGTTTTAATCTTGTTTTATTATTAGTGTTTAATATGTACAAAAAACTATTAGGAAATATTGTTGCCCAATCAATAACTGAGATGTTAAAACAAGAGATAAAAAATGAAAAACTAAATCCAACCCTTGGAATAGTAGTTGTTGGAGAAGATAAACCATCACAAGTTTATGTAAAAAAGAAATGCGAAAAGGCTGAAGAAACCGGCATAAAGGCACAAGTTTTTCGTTTCCCAGAAACAATAAGTGAAAAAGAATTGCTTGATGAGATCAGAAAATTAAATGATGACAATGAAATTGATGGTTTTATCGTACAAATGCCCTTGCCAAAACAAATTAATCCTGATTTAGTAATCAAAGCAATAGATCCAAAAAAAGATGTTGATGGTTTTCATTCATTGAATATGGGAAAAGTTATGCAAAATATAGTTGATGAAAGAACATTTTGGCCAGCCACACCTTTAGGAGTAATGAAGATCTTAGAATTTTATAAAATACCAGTTGAAGGAAAAAAAGCAGTTGTAATTGGAAGAGGCAATATTGTTGGAAGACCAGTTGCAATGATGCTCCTTCATAAGAATGCAACTGTAACTATTTGCCATTCAAAAACAAAAGATCTAAAAAAAGAAACAAAAAAAGCAGATATAATAATTGCTGCTGCTGGAAACCCATGTCTTGTAACTGCGGATATGGTGAAGGAAGGGGCTACAATAATAGATGTTGGCACTACTCGGGTAGTAATTGATGGAAAAGAAAAAGTCGTTGGGGATGTTGACTTTAATAACGTCATAAAAAAGGCAAGTTGTTCCCCAGTTCCTGGAGGAGTTGGGCCATTAACTGTTGCTATGTTATTGTCAAATACTGTAAAGGCTGCTAGAAATAGATCTTAATACATAAAAATTCCTAAATAGTAACATATTTAAGTGTTAGTGAACACCAATTAATTATGAGGGTGCTAGTTACAACAAATG
>DATDTS010000031.1:0-3495 GCA_035290745.1 Candidatus Bilamarchaeaceae archaeon
ATTATCGATCACTTGCTAAGTGATAGATACTCCTTAGACCTACTACAAGTGCAGCAGGTGCAACAAATACTCCTAATGCTCCTAACAATCCACCAACTGCTTCAGTAAATGGTTGCAATGAAGATGAAACATTCAAAAGCAAAGCAAGTACTGGAGTTAATGTTGAAACAGTTAACATCAAAGCAATTGTTGCAATTAAGAAAGAATCAGATTCCTTTGCAGTTACATTAAGAAGTCCGACAATCAAACCAAGCAATCCTAATACACCAAACAAAGTAGGCAAGTTCTCTGCAACAAAATCAAGAGATGCAAATACTCCTACTACTAGTGATAAAAGGACTCCTAATAGGAATAACCATGCGCCATATTTAGAGCCATATTCAGATGACATACCATCTACTCCTTTTTCTAGGTCACCTTGAACGGATAATTTTTTACCCATATCCATTTTTTTCGCCATTTATATCACCTAACAATATGTTTTGCCTTCGAGGCTAACAAACAACATTCAGGATTAACATTTATAAAGTTATTGAATTTCTCACTCCTGTAAAATAAAAATCGGAATTACTTGTTTGGCTCTATATACATAAATTCCTTTTGTTCTTAATAAAAGAGCATGTATGAAACATATTTTGAGGATATTAAACTCTACACAATAAGCTTTGTTAATGAATTCAAAAGAAGGGAGTATTCTGAACACTGTGGTTTTGGAATAAGGGCATTGAAAAACAAAAAGCTTGGTTTTTCCTACTGTTCTGAAAAAATAGAAGTACCAGATGCAAAAAAAAGGGCTGAAGAAACCTCAAGGTTCTCTCCAGAAAGTAATTTTTCATTCCAAGACAAAACAAAAAAAGCAAAGTTAGATATATTTGATAAAAAAATAGAAAATATAGACATAACTCAATTAAAAGAAATAGTTGATCAGATCAAAGATACAATTAAAGGAGTGGATACAAAAAGAATTGAGATATCTTGTAGTAATGAATACGTTTTAATAGAAAATGATCTTGGATTAAAAACAGATTATTCACGAACAAGCTTTGCTGCATATGTTGAGGCAATAAAAGGCAATGGATTAGGTTTTGATTTATACTCATCAAATTTCCTCCCTGATAAAGAAATTTCTGAAATAGGAGAAAATGCCGCTAATCTTGCAAAGCAGATGGAGCAAGCATCAAAGGTTGAGACTGGGAAATACCTGGTTGTTATTGAACAAGAGACTCTTGCTAATTTGCTAGAAGTTTTTCTTCCCTCATTTTCAGGCGAATGGAAAAGGAAGAAGATAAGTAATTTATATGACAGTTATGGAAAGAAAGTCTTTGATGAGAAATTAAGTATTTATGACAACCCTACAAAAACAGTTGGCGCAGTTCCAGTTGATGATGAGGGTACAACATTGAGAAAAAGAGGTCTGATAGAAGACGGAATAGTAAAAGATTTTATGTATGATAGAGAAGTTGCAGCTCTTGAAGGAGTAGACAATGAAGGTTTTTGCTCACGATCTAATTATTCAGAACCACCTGAGATCTCAAATTTTGCAATTGAGATTAAAGAAGGAAATGTCAGATCATTAGATGAACTTGGAAACCATATTTGTGTAAAATCAGTACATGGAACACACACTGCAAATCTAACAACAGGTGATTTTGGTGTTGAGATAAGTGCCGGATTTGAAGTAAAAAATGGTGAGAAAAAACCAATAAGAGGAGTCATGATGTCAGGAAATATTTTTGATTTGTTCAGGAAAATTGAGGGAATAGAAAAAACTAGAAAGGAATTTTATAACCTTCTAGCACCGCGCATTGCAATCAGCGGAGTTAACATCATATCCTAGATACTGAGTGAAAATATGTGTATATATACTGATGTAATATCTCAAAACCAAGAAATTTTACTAAGCCAGGTCCTAACCATAGTTGTGATAATTTTTTCAGCCCTGTTTTGGATAACTGTTTTCAAAAACCAAAAAATGATTCAAAATTTAATTGCCTGCATATTTCCAGTTATTTTATGGATCATTTTCGGAAGCCTGGATATTCTCATAACAGTAAAGGGAACGTTTGGAAATCCAAATAGGGAAGGGAATCCGCTCGCAAAAGAATTGTTTAAACAGTTTGGATTCATAGGTCCAGCTGTTGCAAGTTTTATTTGGATATTTTTATGGGTTGGAGTTGTTTTCTTATTTTTTAAATTTATTAAGAGTAGTACTGTATCAAATTTTCTATCAAGAACTGTTTTCTATTCTTTGTTCATAGGACACCTAATTGGCTTTTCAAGTTGGTGGGCTCCGTTGTGTGGAATTTCTAATATTATTGATAGTACTGATTGGATTATCCCTGGAGTATTAAGTATGCCTATTATACTATTGGGAACTTTTCTAGCTTTGATACATGGAATAATAGAAAGATCAGTTAGAAATAAGTAAAACAAGAATATAGCTTTTTAATCATTATTATTGTTTTATAGTTGGATTATATGAATAATTTAAAATTATCATTTGAACGAGTTGACCCAAAAAACGTTTCTTCAGATGCTGATGCCTCTCGTTCAGATATTGGAAAAACGGATGATACAGTATCCAGCACTAAAACAGTTTCGAAAAGCAGCAAGTTGTTCCAATCAACAAAAGAAATTGAAGTTCCAAAAAAATTGATAGACCAGGTTATTGGTCAGGAAAAAGGAGTATCAATCATAAAAAAAGCCGCAATACAAAAAAGAAACGTACTTCTAATAGGTCCTCCGGGAACTGGGAAAAGCATGCTTGCGCAGGCAATGGCTGAATTAATGCCAAGAGAAGAACTTGAAGATATCTTAGCTTACCCAAACCCAAATAATGAGAATCAGCCTTTGATTAGGGCTGTAAGAACTTATCCTGATTATGATTATTTGATAAAAAATCCTTCTTTAATTAGGTATGTTACTCAAAAGGAAATGTTACAGTTAAAGAACATGAAAACAGATGAAATACCAAACTTTTTGAGAATAGGGCTTGGAAGAAGGATAATAAATACAAAAAAAATAACAGAAAAAGCAACAGGAATGCCGACAACACTTATTGTAATTATGATTGGAATCATCATGATTAGCACTGTTCTCTTATTTGAAATAGAAGAAAGCACTAAATGGCTGATAATAGCGGTTCTTGCAATATTTGGGATATTGATTATACTATCAAATGCAACTGCTGGATTGGGCAGGAGAATGGGAAACTTCGAAGAAGCGCAACCAAAATTAATAGTTGATAATACAGGTAAAAAGAATGCTCCGTTCATAGATGCAACTGGAACAAAAGCAGGGGCACTTCTTGGTGATTGTAAACACGATCCACTACAGAGTGGAGGATTGGGAACGCCAGCACACCTAAGGGTTGAATCAGGGGCTGTACATGCTTCAAACAATGGAGTTTTGTTTATAGATGAGATCGCATCACTTAAGATAAATTGGCAACAGGAACTGTTAACAGCAATGCAAGAAAAAAAATATCCAATTACT
>DATDTS010000032.1:0-5081 GCA_035290745.1 Candidatus Bilamarchaeaceae archaeon
CTGCTGGACAACCTCTGTCATGGTTAGTAAACCGATGTCAGGGACACCTGCCATACCATTGGACAACCCTGCCCCTGAAATATAGACTGCATCAAATCCGACTTTCTCTATAAGCAGGGCTGTAGCAGCATTAAATGCCCCTGGCGCCACAACTGTACCTTTTTTAATGAGCTGCCTGAAAATGGCAGGCTTTGAATTGGCATTCATAATCTTAAAAATTAAAGTTCTCCTTCTGTATGAAAAAGAACCGCCCAATTTTTTCTTTATGAAAGTGCTACTTCTTTTTCTTTTATGGGACTTGAAAGAGAATTGAGAATAAAATCTTTAGCGTTGAGTATTTCAAAAAGAACAGGCTCTCCGTCTTTAGAAAAATGAATAATCATCTGACCTTCTTCAGCATAGTCTATTTTTTTATCTGAAAGTTCAATAAGAAGGGCATCTACATCTTTACTATATTTAATCTTTCTCATACCGAGACCTCCTTCATGGATAAACAGTTACAACATAAAGATTTTCTGGTAAAGCTTCATAAACAACTCTAAGACCCCATGTCTCATCAAAACCCTTTTGAGCAACTAATCTATTTTTATAGCCTTCTTCCATTTTATCAGGATTTCTGACAATATTTTCAACAATTTCCCTTGAGACATCTATGCCATGAGACTTAAAATTTCTATCTTCAGTAATGAATGTGGGCTGAAGTCAATCAGCATAGATTCTTAATTAGTTGTCTGCAATGTAAAGTTAACATCTGTGGCAAAAAAGAAACTCATAGAGTTTTGATGAAGGTTTTTTCCGTTATGTTATCCGCTGATGCAAAGTATCTAAAAATATAGCCTTCCTCCATTGGAATCTATATATTCAAGACAATATAATATATTCCCACTATGGAAATAATAGTCAAAAATATAGTTGCGGCTATCAAGCCTTTGCCAATATTCAACAATTCA
The DNA here is from genome assembly GCA_035290745.1 of Candidatus Bilamarchaeaceae archaeon. Classification (GTDB taxonomy): domain Archaea; phylum Micrarchaeota; class Micrarchaeia; order Anstonellales; family Bilamarchaeaceae; genus DATDTS01. Next base: position 951 of record DATDTS010000032.1, read on the forward strand.
AAAATCTTCGGTTCAATTTCACTATAAGATTTTTAGTTTAGTGGTTGATTATCGGAAAGTTTTTTATTAACCCCGCCAACTTATTTTTCATAACATTGGTCAAAAATGGGAACACATTATTTGTAAAATTTATATACTCTGAATCTGAAACAAATTTTGGAATTAAATAACTATTTTGTTTGAAATAATTTCTTATTCTGAATCGAGCCCGCCAATCGGGAATCGCTGCAAAGATAACCAAAGATATTGATAAAGATGTAAATATGCTAACGGGATATAGAGTCCAAGGTCTTCGTTTTGCTTGCTTATCTAATTCTTTAGTCCTATCGAGGATTGTCAGTCCCTTTATGTCATAAATTCTTGCATGTGCCTCAAACGAAGATGGGTTACCACTAATAATTATGCTGAATTTAATAAGGTCGGCTGGATTGAGCAAAGGGAATCTTAGTTCAACTGCACGTTTTTCTTTATTAAGCACATGTGTCGTAATAAGATTTTTTGGGATAACATTGTCAATTTTAACATCAAGCAGATCAACTCCATCAGGAAATAATAAGGTCGGTGGCGTAATAAGATCTTTTTCAATGATTGGACGGCTGCCAATGTTTATAATAGAAAAGGTCATTTTTGAGACATTTGCAATAGGTTTATTTTCATAATAGATTTGAAGCTTTTCCAATTCAGTATCTTTCTCCACAATAGTTGTCTTTGCAAGTAATTGCAGTTCTATACCCGTTTTAGTTTTGTAGTTATCCCACAATATTGGTGCTATTATCCCAATTACTGCTATTACAATAGATAGAATTGTTATAACAGTTTTAATCAATTTTAGTATCTCCCAAAATTATACTTGTGTGAAATTCATTTTTAGTCTATTAGCCTTGAGCAGATAACTTATTTATAACCTGGGCCCTCTTTATATGTTTTAGATTTTCACGGGCTGTTTTTTATTTTATTATTAATCCTAATTTCAATTGTATTTTACGCTCCAAAACTTCTATAAAGCTGTCTAAACTTGGTGTCGGTTGGTGAGTAAATGCTTTCAGTAAATTTGCGATAGTTGTTGATTTTTTATTAACTAATTCAAGTTTATAAATGTCATTATCTGTAACCAAATTGTACACATGATAGTGTGTTTTATATTTTGGGTTGTAATCTAAATCAGTTAAGCGGAAACGATTAACCATATTGTCAAAGACAAATTTTTGCATTACCCAAAAAATATTTTTCCCCCACTTCTCCATTACTTGTCCTTTGATAAGCATTTGAATATAAGACAACTTAATTGTATTGTAAGTATTCATTCCGAATCGGTATCTGTTTTGCAAAACATCAGCACCACTCATAAAATCTTTTAGTGCTTGAACTAATTTGCCAGTCCCTGTAGTAGAATCTGACTGAAATTCAACAATGCAAAAGTCCTCCACTTTATTGCTAATTGACTTGTGTTTTACCAACACAAAATCAAAACTACCAACATTTGAAAGTTTAACCTCTGAAAAAAGTAAAACATTATCGGTCGTTCCAAAAGAAGCATTACAAGCATTTTTAAAAACCAAAATATTTTCTAAAAAACGGTGTGGGCAAATGATAGGTTTTGTTCCACTATGATTTACAGAACAAACACCCATAGGATAATTGATTGTTCTACTTTGCTTATCACATTTGTTTTCTAAAAATCTGCAATAGTGTTCTTTGACTGCTTTTCTTGCTTCCTCTGACTTATTCTCAACAGGATAGGTAAATATTTCGTTTGGATTCATTTTTCAATTATAACAATTTCTTCTGGTAGTAAAACACTGTGACCAGTGCTTCTTCTCATTCTGAACAATACTTTGCAACAATTTCGGTAACCTATCTCTTGTGCCATTTCAATTAGTATGTCGCAAACTGGTATATAAACACCTTTAACTGTTTGGTCACCTACTACCAGAAGAAAATGAGCATTTTTCTTCATTAAGGGGTAAAAATCTTTCAAGCATAAATACATATCTCCAAAATATTCTCTCACCATTCTGGGATAATCAAAGCCCCAATTTTTATCTTTTGTCTGCTCGTAAATTTTGTCTGAAACAATTTTGACATTGTTGAATTTTAGGGCAAAAGTTTCAGAGTTGCTTTCTTTGAAAATCAATTTTGTGCTGCCCTTTACCATTTTTTTCTTGATTTGCTGAACCTCGTCCATACTTTTTACAAAGTCAAGTATGTACATTTCAAGTCGTGTTTGCCTCGTATATTCCAAATCATTAGGATAGGGTGGTGAGGTAATAATGAAATCAATGCTTTTGGGCTTAATGTGTTTTTGGACATTCAGACAGGTATCATTTATTAAAGTGGATTTTCCATAGTGGTCGTGCTTTTGAACTTTCTCTAAATCTTCATATATCTGAATTGCTTTTCTTGTAAATAAGTCCCAAAATTCCTCTTTCTCTCTGAATGGATAAAAGGTTGTTCCCGGACAAAATGAAACATAAGAGGCATCCAAGCAGGACTTGGATAATGCGAGCAATAAAAGGCTTCTTATTTTTTTGTCAGTAACTTCGTCAATTAAATTTTTCAAGAGATTGACTTCTTTTTGCAGGGAGGAGCTTAACCATTGGTTAAGCTCCTTTTTGGGCATATGCTCCAAAAAACCTTTCTTTAGCGTAAGAGAATCATAGTTGTGGATTTCCTCTAAAAACTGTCGGGCAACTTTAATGACTTGTTTTTTGTAAATGGCTAAATCAATATCCCAAGTTGTTTTGACTTCTGAGATGAATGTCATCAATGGATTTGCGTCAAATCCAATGGAATTACATTGAAAAAAGTTGGCCGCAACGCAAGTTGTGCCACTACCCGCAAACGGTTCAACAATCAATGAATTTGGCTTAATGTTGTATTCTTTTATTTTGTCTTCAATGAGAGAGTAGGGGAAATCTTCTAAATAGTCATACCATCTGTGAACCACCCCATATTTATTGAGATCGCTAATAGTTTGCTCTTCAAAAAGTTTGGGGAAGATATTCTCTGGTGTATAAAATTGAAGAACATTGGCAGAGTATTTTTTGTGCTTATAGTCATTCTTTTCAACTATTTTAGAGAATAAGTCCAAGCAATGCTCTGGAATTATGAAACCAGTTATCAAGTTTCCATCTAAAAATCCTTTTTCAATAAGTGATTCAATTGCATCATTAAGTATTTTGCTATCTTTTGGATACTCGGTTAATGCAGATAAATCTTCAATAGCTGTTTGGTTTTGTTCAAATAGGTCAAAGTAGATTTTCTGCAAAATTTGGGCTTGTAGAAAGGGAAGGTTGTTTGGATTAGCGATTTTTCCTTTTGTTATGACAGGCATTTTTTCGTTTTTGGTAAAATTAATTAACATTTTGTCAAACCTTACAATATTTTCTTCTATGTTCATATAAATGAAGAGTTTCAGTTGCTCAAATTATTGCTCAAATTTACTGTGTTGTCAAAAGGAATATTACTGATTATTACACATCATAAAGGCATCAGGTTATAACAAGGGTTGACATTATTTCCCTTATATCCTTTATATCCTCCAGATGCCAGAGTTTATCAAGGATTATCTCTATCTGTTCCTGGGGTAGAATACCATCAGCCATTATCTTGAACTTAGTCTCCACTTCTTTATCTGTCATCGGGTTTTTTGGATGTCCTTTGGGATGGGTAATCATCTTTGAAAATTTCCTCCCATTTTTTGTGATAATCTCTATCAGATTTGGCATTGCCTCTGGATACTGTCTATTTAAATCCACATCACGGCTAATTTTAATCTTTCCCATTAATTTGTGCAACATTGGGTCTTTTATCCTTCCTTCTGAAAACTGGTCTAATCCCACCTCCCCATCTACCAATGCGACGGCTATACAGTATGGGAGACTGTGGTCAGCAGTCTCCCTTGTCTTAGGGTTCCACTTCTCCATCCCTGAGCCTATAATCTCATAGCAGGCGTCAAATGTCTTAACCTCTATGGATTCTATTGTGTCAATATCCCTTATCTCATCCTTAAGCCTCAGGGCAGCTTCTACGGCACTCTGTGCGTGGTATTCAACAGGGTAGAACTTTATATAGGTATCCAGTATCTTAAACGGTTTTTCCATCCCGCCGAATTCTTCAAGTTCAAATGGA
>DATDTS010000033.1:0-17276 GCA_035290745.1 Candidatus Bilamarchaeaceae archaeon
GATTATCCATTGTCAAATATTCACCCATATGCTCAAAAAGCAGCTGAATCTGCAGAGTGTGCACGAGATCAAGGGAAATTTTGGGAGTACCATAACCTATTGTTTGAGAACCAAGCAGTATTATCAGACTCAAGCCTTAAGCAATTTGCATCAGACCTAGGATTAGATTCAACACAATTCAATGAATGTCTTGATTCAGATAAATATTATGACGAAACACAAAAAGACTTGAAGGATGGCACAACTATAGGAATAAGAGGAACTCCTGGATTTGCAGTAGGTAAACGCGGTGAAAAAGCACAATTTATCAGTGGTGCACGTCCGTATTCTTCATTTAAGGAAGTTTTTGATTCGCTTCTAAATCAGTAATTGGTGTAGTGATGGGACAACGAATAGGTAATCTGCGTAAAGTTTATTCAAGGCCAACTTCTTATTTAATCACCGTAGTTGCCTCTCTTTTGATTGGTGGAGTATTGTTTTATTTCACTGATTACGAATTGATAGTTGGAAATTTCAACCAGATTTATGCAAATAGTCAAGTTATAGCACAAGTTATTTTATCCATTCTTTTTGGTATTAATGTTTCTATTTTATATTATAAACTAAAAACAGTATCAGCCCTAAAACCTAAGGATTATGGTTCTACTGCAACTGGATCAATACTTGGAATCATAGTTTCAGGGTGTCCCTCATGTGGTGTTACGCTTGCTTCGTACCTAGGCTTAGCATCATTCTTCTCTTCTTTTCCATTTTTTGGCTTGGAGATTAAGATTCTAGGAATACTGATTTTGATATATTCTATTAATAATTTGTTAAAGAACCTTGACCTATGTGAAGTGAAAGTATAGGTTTATAAATTTAAAAACAAAGAAAATTAGCGGTGAAAAAATGAGATTGCTGATAATAGGTTTAATTTTGATGATTTTGTTGGTTGGGTGCACCCAAACCCCTTCTACAGATACGAAACAAGAAGAAAATAAAAGCAATGATTCAGCTATTGATTCAAAAGTGGTTGAAGTTCAGATGACTGCAAAGCAGTGGGAATTTGATCCTTCAACAATAGAAGTTAACAAAGGGGACCATGTTAAATTAACAGTTGAAAGTATTGATGTTAAACATGGATTTAACCTGCCAGAATTTGGCATAAATGAAGAATTGGAACCAGGAAAATCCGTAGTAATAGAATTTGATGCAACCAAAGAAGGTGAATTCCAGTTTATATGTTCTGTCTTTTGTGGAGATGGGCATCCACAAATGAAGGGAAACCTGATAGTAAGATAAAATGGGATTTTTAGAGTTAGCAAAAAAAGCAGCATTGTCAGGTGGTAATGTTGCCTACTCTTATTTTAGAAAAAATGTGAAGGTAGAAAAGAAAAAATCCCTGTATGGGATGGACAATTTTACCAAAGCAGATGTTGAAACTGAGAAGAAAATAAAAGAAATTATACTTAGTAAATTCCCTACACACCAGGTTGTTGGAGAAGAATCTGGTGAAAACGGAAATTCTGATTATGTTTGGCATATCGACCCTATAGATGGCACAAACAATTTTATAGGAGGAAACGAGGATTGGGGGATATCAGTTGGATTGGCATATAAAAAAGAGCCGATTGTTGGGGTTCTTTATTTTCCTATATCAAAAACCATATATTGTGCTGAAAAAGGAAAAGGTACAACAAAAAATGGAAAGAAAATAATGTGCAAAAAAACAAAAAGCATTGAGAGATCAATTACTTGTATCTCAAGTTATATGATCGGAGATAAAAATAAAGAAGATATTATTAAACTTATAAGATTATTAGGAGGAAAATGCCTTGGAATGAGAATGTATGGTTGTGCAATTAAAAACTTTGCAATGATTGCAGAGGGACAGATTAGTGCAAGTATTAAACATAAACTCTGGTCTTGGGATGCATGTGCTGGGGTAGTAATTGTAAGAGAAGCAGGCGGAGAAGTTTTTTTTAGTAATGGAAAGGATTGGGAAACGAGCAATGGACCAGTTATTACAACTTGTAGCAAGGAATTGAAAAAAGAGATACTAGAACTCAAGATTCTTTAATAGCTGAGATAAAGGCTTTTCAAGCGGAAGCTGATTTGTCTTTTCTTTTTCAAACAGTTCTAGGTTAGGATGCAAAAGATCCATATTATTAAGCTTTATTTCAAAATTAAACTGCCTTATCATGCTATCTACAGTAGAATAATCAATTTTTCCCATATAGGATTGGAGCTCGAATGAAACTGTTCTTCCAAAAGCATACCTTACAAGTCTTTCAAGAGCCTTATCCATTGATTCTAAAGGAGCTAATTCTGTTTTTATAAGGTCATAATTATCTGATATTTTTACAAAAACGTACCTATTATTGAAGCTAGGCAAAAGACCTATGGCTATCCTCTTTAGGCCTTTCCTTCGGATCATTGTTGAGAGGAACTTAAACATCCTTTCTTGTTTTTTTGTATCCATATACTATCATTTTAAACAACGATATTTAAATACTTTGTGGTAAAGAATAGATAAAAGAGTAAAACTTGTGATAAAATCACATAATTTTGATATAATGTTGAACAAAAGAACAAGATGTTGGTCGATAGCTATAGAAATTGTGAAAAGATCACAATTTCACATCTTTTTATTGTACTATAAAGTACAATAAAATTTTTGAAATCAAAGATTTCAATTCTTTTTATATGCAAAAAGGAGGTAAATCCGAAAATCGTAATATATATAAATTAACATTACGAGTTTGATTTATGAAAACAGACGAGAAGGATAAGAATATCATTTCAATACTTAAGCAAAACTCTCGTGAAAGTAATATTAGCATTGCCAAAAAAATTGGTTTGACTGAAGGGGCAGTAAGAAGTAGAATCAACAAGCTTGTTGAAAATAAAACAATTCAAAAATTCACAATTGAAACAAATTCAGGTTCAATTTTTGGGATAGTGATGATAAAGGCAGAAAAAAGCGTAAAGGCATTATTAGGAGAGGTTGAAGACTCCAAAATAGCAAAAGAATCATACGAGATTTCGGGAGATTATGATGCTTGCGTTGTATTAGAAGGAGAAAGTTTACAAGATATCGATGGTAAAATAGATGAATTAAGAAAACTAAAATCAGTTGCTGACACTAGGACGTATATAAGTTTTAAGAAGTACTAATTGAGCTTTTGACCAAAAAAGCTTAGTAGAACATCGACTTTTTGATTACGTCATTGAAGCGAAGCTTCAATACACGCTATTTACCAGCAGGTAAATGCGCCCATAAAACGAAACATCGTTTTATCGGGCCCATGGAACGCGAGAGAACTTTGTTCTCTGCACCCAGCGAATTAATTCGCTCGGGCTTCGTTCCATCGGGAAGTTTCATCAAACTTCATGAGAATTATCTTCGTTTTTTTGATTGCACGATTGAAACCATCGGTTTCAATGTGCCCATTGAGCTCCGCTCAATCGGGAACTTTTTTATAAGTATATACTAAGAAAAAAAGTTCAATCCATGACCTCAAGCAACATTTTCCTCATTTCAATTGGCTCAAGATATTCTAGTGCTTTTATTGCAAAACCTAGTTTTGCCTCACTTTCTGAATAGATTGTAAATAATTTGTCACCGTTCTCAACTCTGTCTCCTCTTGCTCTGTAGATATAAACCCCAGCACCTTTATCTTTTGGGGCACCGGCAATCTTTGCAATTTTTGAAATTGCCTTATTATCAATGTGGAATATCTTTCCATTTTTTATAGCATTGACATCATAATTATATTGACCAATTGGAAGATCGTCTGGTTTAACATTAGGATCTCCACCCTGATACTCGATAATTTGTCTCATTTTAGCAAGTGCTTTTCCGCTCATCAATGTCTTATGAGCAACTCCATATCCTTGATCTTTTTTAGCTTTTCCACATAATTCCAAGAGTTTTCCAGCAAGTATGCAGGATTTATGACTTAAATCGTCAGGTCCACCGCCCTTTAATACTTCAAGAACGTCTCTACACTCAAGTGCAGGTCCAATTCCATTACCAACTGGTTCAGCACCATCAGTTATCAAAGTTTCGATCTTCATCCCAATACTTGAACCTATTTTTATAAAGTGATGGGCCAGTTCTTGTGCTCGTTGAACATACGGGACTTTTGCACCCCTGCCAACAGGTATGTCTATAACTACATGAGTTGCTCCAACACATTTTTTCTTTCCCAAAATACTTGCAAGCAACATGCCTTCTGGATCAAGACTTAAGGAATGCCTTACTTTTATGAGTTTATCATCAATTGGTGCAAGATTCATGCCTCCACCCCAAACCATTGCACCTCCAGTTTTCAGAACTATTTTTTTCAGTTCGTCAATTCCAAATTCAACGCCTGCAAGTACTTCCATAGTATCTGCAGTACCAGAAGGAGAGGTTATAGCCCGAGAAGAGGTTTTGGGAATGTAAAGACCAAGAGCTGCGACTATTGGAACTACAACCATTGTTGTCCTATTGCCAACGACTCCACCTATGCAATGCTTGTCACAAATTACTTTTTGCCCAATATTTAGAGTATCACCAGATTTTACAGTTGCATGAGTAAGTCCAACGATCTCATTATCAGTAAAACCCTTGATATACGCAGAAGTTATCCATGCTGAAGTTTCAACCTGGCTTAATCGATTAGCCATAATGTCCTTAACAATTACATCAATTTCATTTGCTGCCAATTCTTTACCATCAAGTTTATCCTTTATATATTTAATAGAATCAGGCCTATTCATATGGATTATTTCAATTTTTTCGCCATCTTTTATTTTTAACTCATCAAATATCTCCTTAAATAACCCAACTTCACCATCGTTTACTAATTTGTTTGACACGTCAACTATTGTTACAAGTGTTTTAGTCTTATATTTTATTTCTGCTCTGTAACCTGAATAAATATCGTGTTCCTTTGCCTCATCCTCATTTAAGACAATTATCCTAGAACCAGTGCTTATATCCATTAGTTTTGCTTTACAAGTATATGTTTTGTATTTCCATACGTCAACCCGTTTCTTCTCTTTAGATTCTTGCCATCCATTTATCTTGTCCACTTAAGCACCTTTAAGATAGAACGAGCACAAAATTGACAAATTTTGTGCGCATTGTAAATTTGATTATTTACAATACGAAAATAACATTTATATATGATTTGCTCATTCGGCCACCATGCAAATGAACAAAGTTCATTGCATCCATTGACCGAAGGTCAATAGGACAGCCTAAAGATAGTGGTTTCATGGCCGCGCAATTTTTGCAGAGCAAAAATGTGCCCATTGAACAAAGTTCAATAGGGATATTTGAAAAAATGCACTCCTCCATGTACTATGCGAGAGAACTTCGTTCTCTGCGTGCTATGAAACCGTGTTTCATGCATCTAGCGAACTTCGTTCGCTCCGACCCATGGAACGCAGTTCCATCGGGAAGTACATGGGTTGACAGGTTGCGTCCTGTCAAATATTGAAACTTGCTTATCGCCAAGTTTCAATGGTTTCCGTGCATTGCATTTTTCAAATGATTTGCTCTTTTGTAGATTATAACTTAATTCCCAAATGTTCACTTGCAACAGATAATATAGACTGAGGTGGAATTATACCTGCTTCAGTAACATATCCATTTATGTATTCTGCTGACGTTACATCAAATGCAGGATTTCTTATCTTCAACTTTCTTGGAGCATCTTCCCAAACTTCTTTTCTATCTCTTTCTTCTATTTCTTCAAGATTGCCGAAAATTGTCTTTGTAGAAAATTTGAATAGTTCTGCTACTGAGTAAAATGATACATCATGCATTTGTGCGATATGTGCAAGTGTTGATGTCCCAACCTTATTTATCAGGTCACCTCTTGAGGTTATGGAATCTGCACCAACTAAACAAAGATCTGCTTTTCTCATAAAAAGTTCCATTGCGCCATCAACTGCCAAGGTCACATCTATTCCTGCTGATACTAACTCTTTCACAGTTTTTCTTCCTTGATATCTTGGCCTTGTTTCAAATGCAATTACTTTGAACCTTTTTCCAATTTTTTTTGCTTTTATCAAAACGTTAGTAACGGATGATGAATGGCAATGGGTTAATACAACAGAACCATCTCTAATAAGTCGGGCGCCATATTCAGATATCTTTGCTGAGTCACTGTCCATTTTTTTTAATAATTCCTTTTCTTTTTTAGAAACAAGTTTTTTTAGTTCTGAAACATTCTTCTCTTTTAGATTGGATAATACATAAGATATTATATTATCTATCGAGTTTCTTGTCATTGGTTCAGTTGGCCTTGCGTTTCTCAGTTCCTTACCAACAAGTTTAAGTTCCTTATAAATTGAATCTAAGCTCTTTGATTTAGAATGTTTTATTTGATGTGAAAGCGCCATAACTGCGGATTTTGCAATGTTTCTTGCTCCCTGAATTTTAAGAGATTTTATATCAGCAATTATCTTTTTTACTTTTACATTCATGAACAAGATACAGTAGCTAAAAATAAATAGGTTTGTTTTTGTAGTTTCATCAGGTTTTCTTTTTTACTCATAACTTTAGTTGCCTCTCATCTTACAAACCTGATCGACGTCGTATTAGGAATTAAACTGCCCCGTCAGTAATCTAGTACATAACAATAAAATAATTCCCAAATGATTATATTTTTAGAAAAAAAAGAAATTAAAAAAGAACATGGGTGAGGGATTAGCTCACCCTAAATTAGAAATTATTTCTTTTTTCCTTTCTTTTTGCCTTTTGCTTTCTTCTTTTTTGCTGCCATATTTTTTCACCAATGTTTGATACATGATTAACATTTAAATAGTTTTCTATATTTTTTGAAAAAAAATAGCAAAAATAAATTTTTTGGAAAAATATTTTGAGAATTTAGTAAAAGGATAAAATACAATAAAAAAGAAAAATCTAGTTAATTTAAAAATTAAAACAATAAAAAGAGAAAACAAAAAGATAAAAAAATTATCCAAAGAGATTTGCAAGTCCTTCTGCAGCTGCTTCTTCTTTTTTACCTTCGTCTTCTTTCTTTTCTTCTTTCTTAGCTTCAGCTGCTGGTGCACTTGAACCGCCACTTGCTGGAGCTACTGATGCAACAATTGCATTCTTCAACAAATCATCAAAATTTGCCGACTTTACTGCCTCTGCAAGTACTTTTGCGCGTGCATCATCTGCCTCGACCTTTGCAGCTTTAAGAACTGCAACCAAAGATTCCTTAGATATTTCTTGTCCTGCACCGTGTAAAAGAAGCACTGCATGCAAATATGGGTCTACTTTTGTCATAATATATCACCTAATTAATAGTTTTTCTTCAGTTTTATCATCCATCCGTTTTTTCTTTTGGAGACAAAACTCTTAGAGCCATCCCCTGCATTTGTGCAGAGGCGAGAAGCTGCTCTATCGAAACTGAAGAATATAATTTACCATTCAAAGAAAGGTTAATTGACTGAAGAAACGCTTCCCTCAATATTAAACCAATATTTTCTTTCGTTGGATAACCTGCATTCATTGCGAGGTTGAAAGCATCACGATATGATTGTCTTAGGTCGTTATCGAATGTCAAATCTATATCAAGAGCATCTTTCTTAAACAGCTGATTCTCATTATAACCAAATATTAAATTAACACTGGTTTCAAAAGGCATAATGCCCAATTGCTGAAGAGCCTTTACTTTTTGTATAGTTATTTCTTCTCCTGATTTAGCTAAGACACTATCTTTTGCAACAACAATCTTTCCTGCTTTTATTTGAACGTTTATTCCAGCTGATTTCAACTCAGATAGTGCTGGCCCAGGTGGAATATCAGTGTCTCCTGCAGGAACAACAATTTCAAATGGTGCTTTTTCACCAGCTTTTGCTGCTCTTTTCTTTTTGTTCTGCCTAAAGAACTTATTTAACTCATAAGGAGTGCTATTAGTTAATATTAATGCAACAGGTTTGCTAGAATACTCTTCTGTGTTCTTGAATTTCTGATTTTTTAAGATTCTCTCAACTATTGGTTTTTTTACTACTAATAGCTTTCCACCATCCTCTCTTATTTTCTTTCTAATAGATTGCAACAAAGCATCAGAAAGCTTTGTAAGGTCAATAAGTGCAAATGTCTTATATTTTTTAATTTCACTAGTAATTTCACTTACCTTTTGTGCTTTTGCTTTTACATTTTTTCTATTTATATCTGCAGTGTAAGCCATTAAATCACCCAACTTTTACGCTCTTTCCCATACTCAATTTTATATAAACTGACCTGACATTTGATTCTGTGATCTTGTTTTTTATTGCATCGTAAACAGTTTCCGCGTTTTCTAAAAGTTCCTCTTCTCCCATTGCTTCAGTTCCAACAAAAGCCTGTACTACTGGAAAATACTTACCTTTTGATGCAACCCTTACTGATCTTCTCATAGAATCAATAAGTTGTGAAACATCTCCAGTAATTGGTTTTGGTAGTTTTCCTTTTGGACCTAAAACCTTACCAAGATGCTTAGCAACTTGACCCATGAGTTTTGGTTCAGCAAGTAAATAATAATTACGAATAAGGTCCTTTATTTTTTCCCTGTTTGTGTAAGATTCAATTTGATCTGGAAGGATAATCAAGTCAGCACCTGATTTTCTTGCCTTATCAGCAAGTGCTTGCTCTGCAATAATTCCTATTTTCGGCTCCTTGCCACCTTTACCAGCAGGCAGAGCAATATCCAAATTCAGTCTGTTTTCTGGCTTTGAAAAGTCTATACCTCTCATGTTGACAATAAGTTCCATACTTTGTCTGAATTTTCTCTTGCCTTTTTCTTCAAGAGCCTTTTTTATAGCTTCAAGCAATTTTTTCTTATCCATAAATATTCCCTCCTACAAAACTGTAGTTCGTACGGGTGAGTGTTAAGTATAACGATGAATTTTTAAATGTTAGAGGTCACCTACGCGTCTTTTCATTCTTTTCTTAATTCGTCTTCTTTTCTTTTTTACCCATTTCCATCGCATTCGATTTTTCTTTTTCCATTTTCTTGGTCTTGATCCCATTACATCACGTTAATTAGTATTATAGTTAGCTAAGAGATATCCTTACAAATACGTTTGTAGGTACTTTTACCCTTAAAATTTGTTTGATATATTTTTCATCGCCTTCTATATCCACAAGTCTTTTGGAAATTCTTTTCTCCCAATGTTCGTAAGTATCGCTTCCATCACCACAAGGAGTTCTTCTTGTAGTTATAGACAATTTTCTTCTTGGTAACCTTACTGGTCCAATAAACTTCATTCCAAGTGCAACTGCCAATTCACTGAGTTGTGAAACTACGTTATCTAAATCTTTTGATTGTTCTCCACTTAGCCTTATTCTTACTTTTGTCATCTATACACCTAGTAAATGAGTATCTTGTTTTAACTTACAAAGATATTTAAAGCTATTGCACTGGTAAATCGATCTCAGCAGCAATAATTCTGTTCTCTCTTTTTTCATCAAATCTAGGATCTGTTGTTGGGAATACAACACGAATATTATGCTCACTAATAGCATGCACAACCATCGATATTGCAAAACGGTCAAAATCTTCAACACCAATACCTTCTGACTTCGCTGCTTTTGAAATTGCAGCTAAAAAGTCTGGATGTATAGTTGGATCCCGTACAACCCACCCACCTGGCTCATAAACCTCTACCCACCAATGTGATTGACCTCTCGGATCAACAATCTCAGTTCCTTCGAAAAAATGGTTATCACCAACAATTCTCGCAGGCATGCCAAATATTCTACAAAGAGCGGCCAAAACAGATGCACGATGGATACATTGACCTTGTCCGCTGTCTAATGCTAGAAGAGGACTCATCGTGTCCTTAAGATGAGATGGCAAATCAATATTATGATTTATTAAAAGTGCTACAACAACTGATAATTCAAAAGAATTCATTTCTTCCCATGTTCTCTGAAACTTGCGATTAGATTCTAATGAAGTAGTTGGAATGACAAACCCACCAGTAAATGTCTTTTCATTAAATCCATCACCTGCTTTTCTTGCTACTCCGATAATTTCACATGATTCCAAAGAGGTCCATCTAAGAACTGCCCAATTATCTATTTCTTCAGCTGGTTTTGGAATCCAAAGTCTGTCTTGTTGGTGAAGATAACAACTTAGCCTTGGATCTGTTGGTCTAGAATTCCGTCTAGCTTGTCGCATCATATCTTATTTTATATTTGTTATAGTTTTTAAAATTATGTGATAAAAAGAAAAGAATTACTCGACCCAGTAATCTGGATAGTCAGGCTCATCATACTCCAATTCAACTTCTTTAACAAGCTCAAGACCATCCAAACTGTTCACAAGTATCTTCTTATCCGAGATTGTATAAAGATAGTCACCTATATATAATGCCCTTTTTACACTGCTGCCATCATCGTAGTAATAATACCCTGATTTTAGGAATGTTTCGTTATCATCCAAGTGGGTTATTCTTCCTTCAAGATTAAACCCATTCTCTAATGTTAAATCGTAGACATAAGCCCCCTGAAATTTGTAGTCACCATATTCTGGGAAGCTTCCCCACTCATCTTTTACGAACTTATCCTTACCTTCTATTTCTGCTAATAAAACAGGTATTACAAGAAGGCTTCTCTGCTTGTCATAAAGAAATGCCTTATGGTCATATAGTGCATAAGAATCAGTGCCTCTATCACCTATTACAATTTTGTGCATTTCTTTTGGGTTTTCAACATCTGAAACATCAAATACTGCCATCTTTATTCCTTGATACCATGCAAAATCCCCTTCTTCAGCTTCAACAGTTTCTTTTCCAAGTCCAATTATATGGTTCTCATCTATTGGGTGCAAATAATCAGAATATCCAGGTATTTTCAGCTTACCAAGAACTTTTGGGTCTTCTGGATTGCTTAAATCAAGAACAAACAATGGATCAACTTTTTTGAAAGTAACAAGATATGCCTTATCTCCCATAAACCTGGCTGAATAAATCCTCTCACCAGGGGCAAGATCTTCTAATTTACCTACCATTTTTAACTCATCATCGAATATATATACATTATTACTAGAGCCTCCACCTGAACGTGAAACGTGTCCAACAGTAGTTGCTATTCTAAAATATCCATTACTTTCATCCATTGAGAATTGGTTTAAAATTGTACCAGGTGCCCTCATAGATCCAAGATAAGAAATACTACCTGCATCAAGTGCAAACTTGTGTACAACTGTTTCAGTAGTTGACACCTGTCTTGGTAAGAAAAGAGGCCCAGTTACATATTCGTAGCTATAATCTTGCTCGCTAAAATATAAGTTATTTTGTGAAGCATAGATGCTTTCACCAGATGCAACTATTACTTCTTTTGTTACGTTTTTTTCAAGATCATCCATTGAAAGTGATCCGACTATAACAAAATTTTGTGCATTAATTGGTTCTAGATAACCAATGTCTCCACAGTCTGCAATTGGCTGTGCTTCACCACCATTTTCTTTGTAAAGTGGCACAACTGGACCATCTTCCCAATAATAGTAATCAGGATAGTTGTTTATAACAAAATAAACATCTGAACCTATTTTTCTTGATGAAACATAATCTCCTTCTATCTCTACTTCTTTTGCAAGTTCTGGTTTTTCCTTGTTAGAAGTATCCCATATTTGCAAACTAGTAAAATAAGTGTATGAAGGATAATAATAGGATGGTTTTTCAGGCACATCCAACTTATCATAGTAAATCAATTTATTATATGATTGACTAAATAGAAGAATTTTATCACCATCAATAAATATTTCATAAGGACTTACATTAAGATCAACAGTTGACACTTCTTCTGCACTAGCAGCAGGATAAGCTTTTACAATATGCAATTTTTGATTCGAAACAGTGTAGATATATTCTCCATCTGTTTTTACTATATCTGCTTCATCAACACCTTTAACTTGGACATTTGTCTCTGAATAATCTGGTGCTGGTTCAAATGACTTTGTAACACTCCCTGCTCCAGCATCAGCTGATAATGATGGAACAGACAGCTCTTCTAAAGCATAATAGCCACCGTAATAAGAACCACGACTCTCGTTAAACTTTGCTTCCAATTCACTACAACTTCCAAACTTTGGAATTGCTAAACTTGCCTTCCCGCCCTGAGTTCCGTTCTCAGTTACGTTTGTGCCATTACCTGGAACATCTTTTGGTTTAATACAACCAGCAGCCACTAAAATAAAAACAATTCCAAACAAAATCAAAATATTTCTTTTCAATATCATACTATCACAAGTTTTACTTATAAACTCTAATATTTAAAAGAGAAACGAATTAATTAGGAAAAGACCTAACATAAAATAATTGCCATGTGATTGTATGAAACTACACATAATCATGCATGAAAGTTTTGAGGATGCTGCAGCAATAAGAATATGGGCAGAGAAAAAGAAACGCCTAGTTACCTATTCGCACCTATATAAAGGAGATAAATTGCCTAAAACCCTTGATAGTTTTGATTTTTTGGTTATTATGGGTGGACCACAATCTCCAGAAACAACAATAGAAGAGTGCCCACACTTTGATGCGAAACAAGAAATTCGATTTATAAAAAAAGCGATAGATGCTAACAAACTTGTTTTAGGAGTTTGTCTTGGTGCACAAATGATTGGGAATGCTTTAGGTGCAAAATTTGAACATAGCCCAAATAAAGAGATTGGAGTTTTTGAAATAACCTTAACTAAAGATGCTAAGTCTGATCTTATATTCTCAACATTTCCACAAAAATTCTTAGTAGGTCATTGGCATGGCGATATGCCTGGCTTGACCAAAGAAGCCAAAGTATTAGCAGTAAGTGAAGGTTGCCCAAGACAAATTGTAAGATATTCCGCTAAAGTGTATGGGTTTCAGTGTCACTTTGAATTTACTCCAGAAGCAATAGAAGGCATGATAATTAATTGTTCTGACGAGTTAAAAAAGTTAAAGAATTTATCTTATGTGCAGAATGAGGATGAGTTAAGAAGACAGAATTATAGTGAAATGAATAAGTTGTTATTCAGGTTTCTAGACCAAATAGAGGCTAGTTTTGAGCCTTGAATATAGCAAGCTTTGTATAAATCGGGCCGCTAGGAGTTAGTTCACTTTTCATCAACTCAAAAGAATTTATTTGAATGTCACCAACTTTTAGATTTTTGTTTTTTTCAAGAAAATAGGTCATATTGATTTTTTTTGTTACTCTTGCAATTGTTAAATGACTAGTAAATTGTCTATCAGATTTTCCAAGTAATTTTTCCATTTCATCTGATAGTTTCTCTAGTTCATCACTTTTGCACCCAATCCACACAACTTTCACATAGTTTTCGTTTGGAAAAACACCAATTCCTTCAATTGGAAGTATAAATGGTGAGAATGAAATACTGCTAAGTTTGGTCTTAATCTCTTCAACTTGGTCTTCACTAACCTCACCAAGAAATTTAAGCGTAATATGAAGATTTTCTGGTTTTACTAGTCTAACGACATCAGTGTGAATGCTTTTACTGATACTAAGGATTTTATCTTTGATTTCAGAGGGAAGATTGATGGCAATAAAGCATCTTACCATAAGGAAACCATACTGTTAAACATTAAAAACATTAGTTTGCTACAATAGTTACATGGGCAAAAAAAGAATAGCAATTATTGACAGGGACTTATGCATAGAAGAAAGATGTGGATATGTATGCATGAAGGTCTGCCCTCCAAATAGAATGGGAGAAGAATGCGTAACAATAGAAAAGGAAACAAAGTTCCCAGTTATATCAGAAGAACTTTGCATAGGTTGTGGGATTTGTCCTAAAAAATGTCCTATGGATTGCATTACGATTATTAATTTAGAAAAAGAACTAGAGGAACAGATATATCAATATGGTATCAATACATTTAGATTACATGGGCTTCCTCTTCCGCAAGACGGTGCAGTCGCATTAGTTGGCAAAAATGGAATTGGAAAAACAACAGCACTTCAGCTGCTTTCAAATAATCTAAAACCTAATTTTGGAATTTTTGATAGAAAACTTTCGGAAGAGGAGGTAATGGCAAAATTGCCAATAGAAATAAAAAGATACTACTCTGCAGTTGGAGATGATAGTTTAAAGATAAGCCATAAACCTCAAAATATTGATAAGATTCGGGCTGTTTTCAATGGAGAAGTAAGGAAATTAATAGAATCAGCCTGTGGAAAAGGGGCCGTAGAAAAAGCAGAAACGATATTTGGGCTAGAAAAAATTATGAAAAGGAAAATATCGCATTTGAGCGGCGGAGAACTACAAAAAGTTGCAATTGCAGTTGCATATCTAAAGGATGCAGATATATATTATATTGATGAATTTACTAATTTTTTAGATATTGAAGAGAGACTTAAAATAGGAGTTATCCTAAAAGAACTCTCCGAAAAAAAGAGATTGATACTGGCAGAACACGACCTTACTATACTTGATTATGTTAGCACATATGTTTACCTTTTTTATGGAGAGGAGAATAGCTATGGTGTTGTTTCATTAATAAAAAATGTAAGAGCTGGTATAAATGAATATTTGGAAGGATTCCTAAAAGATGAGAATATTAGGTTTAGGGATTATGAGCTTAGTTTTAAGACGCATGGCGAAAACGAATTAAAAACACCAGTAAGGTTCAAATACGACAAAATGGAGAAGAAATTTGAAGAATTTTCATTTTCTAGTGATAGTGGTGAGATAAGAGAGGGCGAGATTGTAGGAATGGTTGGTAAAAATGCCCTTGGAAAGTCTTTATTAATAAAACTTTTAGCAGGCATAGAAAAACCTGATGGATCTCCGAATCAGTTCAAGTCCAAAAACAATACACCAGTGGCAGACATAAAAGTCTCCTATAAACCGCAATATATTCATGCCGAGGATTTTGTCGTTCAAGAAATGTTTAACGCTGAAAAGATAAGCATGTCTATTTTTGAAGAATGTAAAAGAAGACTAAAGATCACGACATTACTTGAGAAAAAGCTTACTGAGTTATCTGGAGGAGAACTTCAGAGGATTGCGTTAACATTAGCATTAAGCAGAGAAGCTGATATCTATCTTTTTGATGAGCCAAGTGCATTCTTGGATATTGAACAAAGATATGAGTTTGCCCATTTGCTAAAAAATGTCATAAATGAGACAAATAAATGTGCTTTTGTTGTTGACCACGACATAGTTTTTATAGATAATGTTGCAAGCCGATTGGTAGTTTTTTCTGGTGAGAGTTCAGTAACTGGAAAAGCAAGTGCTGCACTTAATAAAAAAGATGGTATGAACGGCTTCCTTAAGGTTACTGGAGTTACAATGAGAAGGGATAAGAATAGCAAAAGACCTAGAGTCAATAAACCAGGTTCTGTTTTGGATAATGAACAGAAAAAATCCGGGGAGTATTATTACAGTTAACGCCTTAAATCTTTGTTCAGTAATAGACATGCATGACTGAATTAGATGTTGAGACTAAACTAAAATTGTACATGCTCGTTGTCAATAGATATAAGGATCTAATATCAGAAAAAGAAGAGCAATCAATAACTGAATTAAGAAACAGGATTTCACCATATAATGATTTTATCAGGGAATTAAGGAAACGGCTTAGCGAAGGCCACGATATTGAAGCAGATTTTTTATCAGTTGTCCAGAAGTTTATTCTATATATCAGAAAAGTGAAAAACTTTGAATTTTTGTTTAATTTCTGGATGAAATTTGAAGAGATTGATGAGATCGGTGCTGCACCAGTTATGGACCAAGCGCTATTATTAACTTCACTACTCAGGTCAATAGATGCAAAAGATCCAAGGGTTTATATAACAAAATCAGAGAGAATTTATATAACATTTGAACATAATGGGGATAAATATTTAGTAATACCAGAAACGGGATCCTTGTTAGTTGGTAATGACGTTAAAAATGTTTTTGACAATGACAAACCAGCTTACTCATTTAGTGATCTTGTTTATGAGAACTACGAGGAATGAACTATGGATTTGGTGGATTATTTATTCGAAGTCGGAGAATTAAAAAGAGTAAAGAGAAGCGGGTGGTGGCTTGCAAAAATAAAAGACCCTGAATCAGTTGCTGAACATTCTCACAGAGCATCAATACTTGCTTTTATTCTTGCTAAAATGGAGAATGTAGACCCATATAAATTATGTAGTGCAGCTGTTTTTCATGATGTTATCGAAGCAAGATTGGGGGACATACATAAGGTTACTGCTAGATATGTTGATATTACAAATGAAATAGAGAAAAAAGTAATAGAAGAGCAACTTCAAAATGTGCCTAGTGAGATTTCGAGCGAGATCAAGAAAGTAATTTTATTAGAAGGAAAAGAAAGGGATGTGTTAAAAGATGCAGACCTTCTTGAATGCGCAATTCAGGCAAAAGAGTATCTTGAGATTGGTCATGCTGCATGTACAATATGGATGGATAATATTGGTAAACAACTGAAAACCAGATCTGCAAAAGACATATTTCAAGAAATAAAAGAATCAAAGTCAAGTATCTGGCACCAAAAGATTTCGAAAAAGTAAAAAAATGGATTAGAAGAAGGATAGCAGCAATCCCCTAATATTTATTGCATCAATTATCTCTACAACTGATCCTCTAATTACAAAAGCAACTGCAATTAAAACAGCTGCCATTATAATCCCTATTGCAACGTTCTTCTTTTTCAATTCCTTTATCTCATCAACTTGCGGGGTAACCTTATCAATTAATCTAATTCCTAGATAAATAGCAAACATAGCTACCAGAATAGAAATTGCTAAGTTGATTACTGATGCAACTAAATTAATTATAATCAAATTAAAACTAGGTCCAGGATTGATAGAACCAATAAGTTCAACAACCCCATTTTCAACTATCAATGCAACAGATAGGATAATACCGGCTAATAAGACTCCAACTGCAACATTGCCTTTCTTGATTTCATCCCATTCATCAATATCTTTTGTTAGTTTATCTAAAAACCGAATACCAGTATAAACTGCTCCTACTGATAAAGCTAAACCAACTACAAGTTGGATAAGTGCAATTACAAGATTATTTAGAATTTGTGGTAACGCCATACGATATCAACCAGAGCTATAATGAAGATGAGATTTATAACTTTAGCGCTTTTTGAATTTTGATAAAAGATACGCAATAGACAAAGTAGACAAAACAGCAATGATAATTACAAGTAACGACGTTGACCAAAAATCTAGGGAGACAAAAATGTCTCTTCTGCCTGTATCTGGTTCTGGAGTAGTTATACATTCTTTTGGTTCTGACTTTGGTGCTGATTTTGGTTGTTCTTTTTTAATAAGTTCATCACAG
>DATDTS010000034.1:0-8294 GCA_035290745.1 Candidatus Bilamarchaeaceae archaeon
ATTAAAAAATTCAACTCGTCTATCTTGAGGTATAACAATATTGGCAATTTGCTCAAAATCAGATACCGATTTCTCTTGTCCATCATCCAATTCAGTAATTTCCGGTTCTGGGATTTTTTCAATTAGTTTGTTCTTTTCTGCACCGGGTATAAATGTATCAACGAAATTTCCTTGACCCAGGTTTTTATACAGAAACTTTTCAGCTTCAGCTTCTTTTCCTTCAACAAATTGATAGCCTTGTGCTTGTAATCTTTCTCTAACTTCTTCAACTCTTTCTAATCTTTGTTTTTCTTCATTAGGAAGTAAAGGTTTGATCAATTTATCCAATCTATTCATTGGATCTTGTGCCTCTCTTCTTTCTCGTTCCTTTTTATCTTGTTCTGCTTTTGCTGCTCTTTCTCCTCCTTTAGCAGCTTCAGTAAGATTTGTCCTAATTGCACTTATTGTGTTATCCCTCATATTTACATCATTCCTGTATGCAGCAACAAGACCTGCAACCTCATTACCATCAAAAGAACCTTCCAATTTTTGTTGTGCCTCAAGTCTCCTATACAAGGTAATTGCAAGTTCTGGATGAACTTCTTCTATGAATTTTCTATCTGGTTCAGATAATGCAGACCTGAACAAAATAACATTTGAATCTCTAAACAACTCATCAAGTTCTGCTCTTCTATTTTGTTCATACGTAACTTGCTTTTGTCGCATTTCTGCTCTTTCTCCTAAGTAATATGAATATGCATAAACTGCCCCAGCCCCAACAAGTGCAAGAGCTAAAACTCCAACAGCAGTTCTTTTTCTAAGCCCAAATCCTTTACCAAAGCTACTCGATTTGAGTTTAGCCCACATACCCTTAGAAAATCCAGTATTGGTAAACACCCATTTTAAAGCTCTTCCAATTGTTCTTGCTTCGGGGTCACTTACTACTTCTTTCAAAGCTTTTGCCTCAGCACTTTTTACAAGCCTTTCTACCATCTCAGCAGTTATCCCAAATTGCTCCAAAAGAGATGCACACGCAGCACTTGTTTTGTACCTAGTAAGCAAGTCAAGCACTTTTTTTGCTTCTTCAACTTGAACATTTAAAACTCCTTTAGGTTTGAGAATTCTACGTGCTTCCTCAATTGCCTCCCCTACTGCAGTTCGGTATGCTTCAAACCTTCCACCAACATCGCTTTTAGGCCTTCTCCTAATTAAATCATCAAAAGCTTTTTGAACCCGAGACCGTGTAGCGGCATCAACGCGTGCTGAGTCCAGCTCTGCCATTAGTTTTCTTAAATCTTCTTGAATAACTGAAGCTTCCTCAGAGATGATAAGGGAATCAGCCAAACCTTTCATGGCATTCTCAACTTTGCTAGGCTCTCCTGAAGTAAAATATTTAGCAACTAACTCTTCAATCTTTCTTGGGTCGTTGTTTGTTTTTATGAATTCATCAACAAAATCAGCATATTTTTCAGCAGGTAAGCCAAGCGCATGTAATTTAGCAAGAAATGCAGTACCCCTAGTAACAGTTATTGCAGTCAAAAACTTAGCACCAACAATTCCTTCAATTTTTATTGCCGATTCAGGTATTTTAACCTCCAATAATCCAAGTCCAACCAACGTATGCATGCCTTGTTCAGTTTTAAAAAGACCTTCAACTAATTTTGAATTTTCTAAAAACGTAAGAAAACGATTAACGGTTTGTTTTTCAGCAGAAGCAATGTTTTCGCTACCGTAAACAGCTCTCAAAACAGCTGCTCCCTCCTCATAAGTTAATCTAGGGTGTGCTTGTTCTAATTTAGCAATTATTCCATCTCTAAATGATTCAGGAAGGCCAGCAAGAAGTTGGCCTAAATATTTTCTATCAGCATCACTCAAACGCCTTGCCATTGATCCAAAGCCTTTTTCAGCAAATTCCCTAACATACCTTTCAGCTAAATCCATATATGCCCTAAGTTCAGGATCCCTTCCAATCACTTTTTGAACCTTGCCAAAAACAAGATCTGTTAGAGCTCCAGCTTTTTCTAATACTGGATGTTGTGATTTTGCTGTTTCACCAACAACTGTTCCAGGTGGTACTAATTGAGGTCCGCTTGCCATAAAAATCTATCTCCGATGATTTTTATTATTGAAAAATCCATTTTTCAATGCCATAAAAATCTATCTCCCATCTCCATATCTAATATCATATTATCTGATACATATTTTAATTATTTGTATTTCCTAATGGTTTTGCTAATCTATAATTTTCGTAATTTGCCTGCACAAAATCAGGTGCTAGTTTTTCTCTTGGTAAATCTTGCATCAAATAAATTGGGGGCTGGGTTTTCTTTCCTTCTTGGTAAGCTTCTCTCTCAGTTTCAGACAATGAGGATAACGCCAAACTTTCCATACCATGCACCATGATAGGTTCGCCAACAATCATTCCTGTTAGTAAAACATCACCAAATTGAACACCAACCTTACCAGATGAATAAATTGTCTTAAATCCAGCTCCAAATCCTTTTGCCCCACCTACAACAGCCTGGCCAAGACCGCGTAAAGCACCAACTTCCTGAACTCCTTTTATCCCATTTGCAAAAAAGCCATAAGTAGCTCTTCCAACTGGAGTTGCCATAGCTAATCCAACATATAAAATATCTCCACCTAAAGCAATTTTCTCCATAGTTCCCATGGGTTGATCCTTGCCTTGATTCGAATCAGCAAAAGTAAGATAAAGATTTGCGCCTGTTCCCCCTAGAACAAGCAATTCTGACATGATTGTTCCAACTTGCATAACTCGAGAAGCACCGGACAAAACATTCCCTCTTGCAACTATTGTTCCTTTTATTGCTTGCCCGATTCCATAATGAAGCATTGATTTGTGAAATTCTTTTTCCTGATCAGTTTCACTAAAAAATGCACCATAACCGCCAGCAACAACTGGAACCGCAGCAATGCCTGCAACCATTTTTCCACCAAGTCCAAGTCCTTCAATTGTTCCTCCCAGGACACCCCTTTTTAGTGATGGAGTAGTAAGGTTCACAACAGCTCTAACTCCATATCGTCTTACAAGTGCCCTTATCCCAGCTCCAACAGCAGCCCTTGCAACAGCCCCTTCAGCAACAGACCCAACGCCTGCACTGTTGAACAAACCAGCCACAAAGCCAACTCCAGCAGCAGTCCACAATATTGGACCTGAATATTTTTCTAAGAATCTAACAGTTCTTCCACCTGCTGAACTGTACCATGGAAGTTCTTTATATTGTTCATCAAGCAGCTTATCCATAACTTCAGTAGCTGCAGGTGAATAAATATCATCTAAAAAGTCTTCAATGTATCTTTCATAACCTTTGATAGTACCAACTAATTTCATATCATTAAGATCCTCTTCTAATGAGTTTAGTTCAGATCCAGCGATTTTCTTAAAAAGTGCAAAAACATCTTTTCCATCTTTAACAATCTCAGCCAATTTCTTTTTGTAGTCCCTATCTTGTTCTACTAACTGATCAACAATAAACTTGCGTTCTTCATCCCTATATTTTTGCGCATGTTTGCTTCCTTCTGCCATCATCATTGGATGTCCTCGTTCAATCTGGGCAATTCTTCTCTGATGCCAAGCCTTTAATCTTTCTAATCTAACTGGAATAGCAAATTTATGAGCTGTGTTAATTAAAGCAACAAGCTCAATAACATTTTTTACTTCAGGATCATCCTTGTTAAGTCCAAGCAAATCCTTTCCACTCATCTTTTCAAACTTTGAAAGAAGTTCTCTTGCTTGTTTTAAGGTTATTCCAGTTGTTGTATCTGACAATTTAAATTGACGAAGCAAACCAGCAACTAATTGTCTTTGATCAGATTCAACATCACTATCCTCATCAAGCATTGTATCAATGTCAGATAACCTATCCAATGCACCTTGAATTGGTTTTGCAAATGCCCTAACCCCATAATCATTAATAATCTCAAAATATCTTTTCTCTGCTCTTGTTTGATCAAAACCATTTTGTCTTGTCTCAGCTTCCAATTGTTTCAATTCAGCTACTGTTTTTTCATCATTGTCCAAACGCTCAACCAAAATCCCTAATACTTCAAAAAAACTTTCTTCCTGATTAGTGACCTGTTGTCTCCAGCTTATTGCCTGCAATTGCTTCAACAGGGAAGTGACCTGTGATTGTCTTGCCTCATCAGTATTTTTTAAACTATCAGCCGCATCAGGATTATTTTCTACCAGCTCGATAGCAGCTCTTGTTTTTTTTGGATCTATTGAGTTAATTAGATTTTCAAAAAAATCAGAAGACTCTTCTCTGCTATTGCAACCAGCCTGAGCCAAAACGTTATCAAACAAAAACTTCTCAAAATCTTCCAGATACGGATAAGACGCGATTGAAAATGCAATCTGTCCCCTAAGATCTTTTAATTCTTTTTCATAATCAACTGCAAATTTATGTAAGCCCAAAAATTCAGCATATGATTTTGCAAGTTCAGTATCTCCATTAATTTCATTTCGCGAATTTTCAATAGTTGAAAGGTGTTTTGAAATGTCTTTTTCTATTGCTTTTAGCTCAGCTTCATCACCAAAAACCGAATAATAGTTTGCTTCAAGACGTGAGAAAGCAAGGAGTTTTGCAGCAGTTTCCATCTTCCATAATGGTTTATCCAATTTTGTTTTTAGTTTTGCAGCTTCTTCTTGGATAACTTCTTTTGCTTTTTTTCCTGTTACTTCATCTGCTCTTGCAATTTTTTCAAAACCCTCCGAAAAAAGTCTTGCCTCTTGAACAACCGAAATTGAATGAAGAATTGAGTTCACATCAGTTAACTGATATTCAGCAAACATTTCATGTTTCTTTGCCTCGTCAATCTTTTTCTCAGAAACTGCACCAGAAAGAACTGAAAAACCAAGTTCAACTGCCTGTGAATAAGATATTTTAGCATGTTCAAGTTTCCATTGCGCAAGAACCTTTAAACTGGCGCCAACCTTTTCAAATTCAGCAAATGTACAACCAAAAATATTTTTGAACTCTGATAGAGTATACTGTTCTTTCAATTTAGCAAATTCATGATCAGACAAACGAACATCAGGCTGTTTGGAAAGCTGGCTCTGCAAATCTGTAATCTCTTCTAACCTTCGATAATAACCAAGTATAGATACCAAAACAGAGATTCTTTCAAGTGCCTCTTGGTTCTTTCCTTCTTTTTGTAATTCTTCAATCTCCCTTACAAATGTTCTTAATCTTCTCAGCTCAGCAGGAGGGATAAAAGGAAGATAAAGAGTATTAGAAACAAGAAAGGTTGAATCACCACGAATTGTTAGTGAAACCCCGTCATTAGCCAGTTGTTGAATTAAATAACCTGCCTCATTGCTAACCCTAACATAATATTTTCCGTCATCAGTTTCTTGTATCTTAAGGTAAATGCCTGATTTCTCAAGCTTGCTTATATCTTCATCAGATA
The DNA here is from genome assembly GCA_035290745.1 of Candidatus Bilamarchaeaceae archaeon. Taxonomy (GTDB): domain Archaea; phylum Micrarchaeota; class Micrarchaeia; order Anstonellales; family Bilamarchaeaceae; genus DATDTS01. Next base: position 5,410 of record DATDTS010000034.1, read on the forward strand.
TTTTTCTATCTGTGAACCCGCCAATAACAAAAACCTCACCTTTGACTAATTTTTGTAGGTCGTCAGGATGAAAAAAATCCAGCCCGTAATTCTGCCTTAATAACAAAAGATTCTTTTCAGCTAGTTTGGGAAGCTGCAATGTATTTGAAAAACCTGCAACAAAAGAATACTCACTACCAGAAGAAAGAACCCTAAAATCAGTTTGATTATATTCAGAGCCAAGCAAAGATAAGAGCCTCTGTAATTGTCTCTGGCTTTGCTCAGACAGTTGGTCTCTATTGTCAAGAGTTCGAGAGATATCAAGTACAAACTGCTCTAAATGTATACTTGATTGTACTGGAGGTTCTTCCTCTTGTTTAAATGCCATGAATATGAATGACAAAGAAAGAATAAAAGGCTATTTGCCTTCTGCGTCTGTTACTTGTTTTCCTTTAGCCTCAACAAATACAGCAGCGCATGCTCTTGTCCATTTCTCATTCTTAGCCCAGTCATCACTAGATTCTGTTACCGCAGCATCATAAGCATCACGTAATTTCTTTCTTCTTCCATCTCCTAAAAATGCCTTTGAATCTATAACCTGGAATTGTTGATCGCCGCTATTAACAAATGCTAGGAAATCGTCGACTAAACCTTGATCTTGACGTGAAACGTTTGAAACAGGTCCCTTTGCTTCAGCTGCAGCAGGTTCTGGTACATTTGCTGTAGGTGGTTGAATGCCGATATTCTCAAACATCCTCTGGTCGCCAGCATTTCTCTCATCGTCTCTGCTTCCTAAGGAGAATCTTAACCCCTGCGAAGCGATAACTCTTTCAGTCGTAGTTAAATCAACTTCAGATCTGGTCGTATGTGTTAAAGCAGCTGTTGCACTTAAAACTGTTTCTTGTGCATAGGTTGCTCTTTTTGTTTCATGATCTGCAAGAACCGCTCTTGCCTCATCAAAAGTATCAGGATAAGAATCTGTACCCTGAACACTTAAAAGATGAAAGAAAAGATGAACTTGAACCTTTTGGTCCTCAGGTAATGGCAATTTATGTTCCTGTGCAAGCGAAATAAATCTCCTTACGGGGCTTGATTTGCTTAACTGACTATGTCTTACTTCAATTTCCTTTTTGACCATTCCTTGTGCCTCTTCCAATCCACAAGTGTAACAAGCACGTACATCATTCAACCTTTCTTCCATACTTGGAACTTTTCCACTGGAAATTGCGTCTTTTGCACTTGATCGTGCATCGTCAGCCCAACGTCTTAAACGATCTTCCATAACTTCTATTTCTTTTTCAATAGTTCCTACTCTTAATTTTAAAACAGCATCAAGTTTTTCATCACTGATGTCACTTCCTGACTCAGAGTAAATATCTAAAACTATATTTTCCTCTAAAGAAGCGGATACTGGAGAAGCAGCTAGCTCAAGTCTTTGGATCTTTGCAACTATTTCTCTTTTGTAACCATCAAGATCAAGATCAGTATTTCCTGACAGATCGCTTAATACTTTTTTAAGTGTTGTATTTGATGTAAACCCAAAAAGTGCTGAAAGAGCATCACTAAGTTCTTCAGGTGTTGCATATGAAAGTGTTTTTCGTAGTTCAGTAACAGCTTCACTAATTTCTGCAACTCTTGTATTATAGCCACGTTCAATTGCGCTCACATATGGTAAACGCTCATTTAAGTGCATACCTTGAACAGATTTCAAGAAGCCTATTGCTTCTCTTTTTGTTTGAATATCAATTTCTGCTAAAGCTTCCATGACTCCTTGCTTAGTAGGAGTCTTTGCTGTGCTAATTAAACGTTGATAAACAAATGCAGCAACCTCTGGATTTTGATCTAAGAATAAACTCCACTCAGAACCAGCTAACTTGCGAAACATTTTTACAATTGGTTTTTTCTCCCATTCTCCAACCCTTGCTTTGACTTCTGCATCTACCTTTTTAGCTAATGCCTTTCTTCCAAAATATCCATGGCCTGCAAATTCCCTGTTTTGGAATGGTACAACCTTACCAACATATGGTATTCTCTCTAAATAACCAAGTAGTGGAACATAACTTCCAAAAAGAAGAGCATATCCTGTAATTGCAATAGCACTATAGATTCCGTATCTGCTTCTTCTCATACGACGACCAGTACCTTCAACTAGTCTTGTAGGAATAGCAGGTGTTTTCCCAGTTCCTTTACAACCAACACATTCATCTCCATCTGGTAAATGGCCAGTACCACGACATTGGGCATGAAGTCCTGGATTTTGCCTGCTGAAATCATCAACTACCAATCCCTTAGCCCACCTTCCAAATTTAATATACCATGAAAATTGATCTCTTGCTTCTTTCCAACCAAGAAATGCTTTATGTGCCGTAACTTCATCCTTTTTCTGCCTTTCTGCAGCTGACAATGCTTCAGTTTCAGCCTCAATATGCCTCTTAACAGCAGCAAAAACTGCAAATGGATTTGTCTCAACAATCCCAAGTTCATCAGCTGATTTTCTGCGCTTTAACTCTGTTCTGAAAAGTTGAAAAGTTCTTATAACATGGCCTTCAAAACCTTGACGATCTGCACTTGCAATTGCATCAACACTCGCGTCTTTAGGTAAAAAATCCAATATCTCAGCTACAACAGAATCTAAATCAGAAACATCAACTTCAACCTCACCACAAACTGTTCTAAGCTGGTTTTTGTATTTATCAACAACAGCTGTTTCCCTTGGCCTTAACTTTAAAATTTCTTCTAAATTGGTAATTGCTGACTCTATATCCCTCTTAGGATTATCATCTCTTAGATCACCGTATACTTCTGAAACCTTTGCTTTAAGCCCTTCAAGATCCGAAATGCTTGAAGCTGCAAGCTGTGCAACAAATTTACTGTATTCCTTTTTTCCTTTGCTAGTATCATGATCC
>DATDTS010000035.1:0-26002 GCA_035290745.1 Candidatus Bilamarchaeaceae archaeon
TGTCTTAGCAGGCTATATGAGAATTATAAAATCAAAAGAATTGCTCGCATCTTACAAAAACAAGATAATTAATATACACCCTTCTTTGTTGCCTTCTTTTGGTGGCAACACTACTGCCCAAAAAGATGCTTTTGATTATGGGTGTAAAATATCAGGTTTAACAATCCATTTTGTAACTCCTGATGTTGACGCTGGCCCAATCATTTATCAAGAAGCTGTTGATATCAGTGATTGCAGGGATGAAACAGAAGTTTCATTAAAAATATTAAAGCATGAAAACAAGGCTTATAGAAAGGTTGTTGCGGATTTCTCAAAAGGAACATATGTAATAAAAGAAGGAAGACGGACTCAATTTATCCATTTTCCAATCAAAAAGCATTAATATCTTATTTTTTATTTAATAGTCAAGGTAGATAAATATGATCAGCATTATTATTCCAACTTTAAATGAATATAAAGTAATTGAACCGTTGCTCAAATCCTTGAAAAATCAACTTTCAGAAGAGGATGAGATTGTTATTGTTGACAGCCAAAGCAAAGATAATACAATAAAAATAGCAAATAAGTATACAAAGTCTATTTATTCAACACCGAAGCAGGGCGTTGGCTTGGCAAGAACCTACGGTGCAAAAAAGGCCAAGAATGATTATGTTGCTTTTTTGGATGCAGATTCTGTTGTTTCTGAAAACTGGCTGAAGAGAATTAAAGAATATTTTAAACAAGGTTATACTGCTGTTGGCGGTTTGGATCTTTATCATTCTGATTCATGGCTTAACAAAGGGATCTACAACAATTATTCTAGACTTGTTTATCTTCTTTCTAGAGTAGTCCATTTTACTACAGGTAGATATTGGATTCCATCAAACAATTCTGCATTTGATAAGAAATTATTTTTTTCAGTTGGTGGTTACAGATCAGTCGTATGTGAGGATATTGATCTAATGAAAAAGCTTCCTTCATCACGAAAAGTTAGATTTGATTCACGCATTTATGTTATTTTGTCAGACCGTAGGTTCAAAGAAGAAGGATTTTTGGGAACTTTATGGATTTGGACAAAAGCAGACATTAAAGGAATCTTTGGAGACGGGATGGATGTTTTGAAAGGTTATACCAAAAATTAATCCTACCGTCCTACCCCTTTATACTCCACTTAGTCTTTCCTTCTTTATCTTCAATTATTATGCCAATCTCACCTAGTTTATCTCTAACAATATCTGCTTCCCTATATTTTTTCTCTTTTCTTAATCTATCCCTAAGTTCTATTATTTGTCTAAGTTCTATCTCAGCTTCCTCTGTTTTGTTTTTAGAAGGTATGTGTTTCCAGCGTACAACCCCAAGATTTTTTGTTAGCCATCCTTGTACGTTTACAATATCATCTAATTTATTACCAAGATTTTCGTCCTCTTTTTTTAATCCGAAAATATCAATTATTTTTTGCAGTTCTTCTTGAAGTTTTTTGAATTGGTCAAAATCATTTTTTTCCTGTTTATTTATGGAATGCAAAAGCTCAAACAAAACAGCTAGTGCTTGTGGCGTATTAAAATCATCATCCATATGTTCATAAAACTTTTTTATCAAGTCATCAGTTTCTTTTCTGAATTTACCATCTTTTTCATTACTTTCAATATCTATTTTCTCTTTCAAGAGTTCAAGTGAGTTAAATATTCTCTTTACTGCTTCTCCAGCTGCCTTTATCTTTTCTTCATCGTAATCAACAGGGCTTCTGTAATGGCTTTGTATAAAAAACATTCTCAACTCATTTGGGGTAAATCTCTCAAGAGCATCTTTCAAAGTAATAAAATTACCTAAACTTTTGCTCATCTTCTCTCCATTAACTGTAAGAAAGCCAGTGTGTGCCCAATACTTTATGAATTGTTTTTTTGTTCCAGCTTCTGACTGTGCAATCTCGTTCTCATGGTGCGGAAATATTAAATCCCTTGCTCCTCCATGAATATCAAGCGTTCTCTTTGCGTAATGTAAAGCCATTGCAGAACATTCAATATGCCAACCTGGCCTTCCCTTTCCGAAAGGGGAGTCAAATTCAATTATTTCTCCATTTGTTTTCTTCCATAAGGCAAAGTCCTCAGGACTTTTTTTAGTCTCATCAGGCTCAAATCTTGATCCTGATTTTACCTTTTCAAGATCTTGTCCTGACAATTGCCCGTAATTCTCAAAAGATGAAACATCAAAGTAAACCCCAGTTTTAGTTTCATACGCATGTCCATTTTGCATAATCCTCTGGATCATTTCAATTATTTGAGGAATGTGTTCAGTTACTTTTGGATAAACATCAGCCCTTTCTATTCCAACTGCATCAAATAAATCCAATGCTTCGTTATGTATATTTTCTGTGAGTTCTTTTGGATCTTGGTTAGTTTCCTTGCACCTGTTAATTATCTTATCATCAACATCAGTTATATTTTGTATATGGTAAACATGATATTTCATTTTCAAATATCTTTTTATGATATCAAATGCTATGTATGTCCTGACATGTCCTATATGAGTGTGATCGTATGGAGTAAGTCCACAAACATAAAGCACTATTTTACCTTTCTCTAACGGGACAAATTCTTCTATCTTTTGAGAAAGAGAATTATATATTTGCATATCTGCTTTTCTGGTTGTAAATATTTATAACAATACCTTTTTGGCTAACATTAAACTCATGCCAAAAAGCTACGGACTTGAACGTAGTTCAAGTTGCACATTGAAGCTAGCTTCAATTGTGTAACCAAAAAGGCATGAGGATATACTCACGAATTTTTGGGCACTTTTAACCTAAGTAAACCTTGTGAAAAGCATTAAGAAGTTTTGCGGGCTTTTAACAGAAGTGTATACATATGAAAAGCCCTACATGAAGTCAGCAAGTCCCATCTGTTTAATCTTGTCATCTTCAAATATGCTTTTGATTTCCTTTTCGACCAAATCAAGTCTTTGTTTTAGGTAAAGTGGAAGATCATACTTAACAGCCATGTTCTTTGATATTTCAAGATATTTTTGTATTCCACCTTTATTTATTGTAAGCAATAAGTTTCCACCACATTTTATGCACTTGCCAGCGAGTGGGACCCTTCTATAAATGGTATTACAGCTTACACACCTGAATGTTTGACGTGAATAAGATCGCAAGTTACCATACAGGTCTGGTATAAAATGGCTGAGAATAAGTCTTTCTGCAGTATTCTTCAGATCAACTGCATTTATCAGTTCATGAAGCCTAAATTCAGCTTCTATTTTTTCTGGTATTGATCCAAGAGTTACATATCTTGTTTTTGTTGGCCCCTTGTCAAGATAACCTCCTAAAACAGTTAATGGAAAGTTCCCATATTGTTCTTCTTCTCCAAGCACATCCTTTACTGTTTTGATTTTTATTTTTCCAGGAGGAGTGATCTTTTCCGAGGCTTCATATAACTCTAGTGGATACCTATCCACAAATTCAATGCTGTGTGCTTCATCATCAACTTCTTTTGGATCAATTGCAGGGGTTAAAACAAGCGGCGTATCCATTGTCCCTCCAATCCTATCAGTTAAGAATTCTTTTGAGAAATTAATAAGCCCGTCCATCAAAAGCATTACGCAATCCTCGTCACCATCACAACGTATGCAAAAAATTCCGTTATCAAGTAAAACATTCTTTTCAATCAATTCATCTGTTTCAGTTTCAATATCTAAACAATAAGCTGGTTTGTCTTCATTTACTTTTTCAATCTTAATTATTTTCTCTTCATTTATTGTTGAAGGGAGCGCTTTTGAACCAGAGCTTTTTTCAACCGGAACAAACATTCCCTCCTTTACATGTTGTGCTTCAATTGCCTTTAGCTTTTTGTTTTTGATACAAAGGACATTGTGATCTGGAGTTACAACCATTTCTTTTCCATGTTCTGTTTTTATCCTAACCCAATACTCAGGCGCTTTTGTTTTTATAAAACATTTTATTTTTCTTTGGATAATTTTGAATGTTTTAGGATCTAAACTAGTAACATATAATTCTTCGTCCATCTCTACTTTTATTGTTGCGTCATCCAGTCTTTTTACTTTTTTTGTATTACCCTTAATGAGTTTTTCTACAATCGTTTCTAAATCTTCAAAAATCATTTCGAAAGTGGCAGCAGAACCTTCTGGGGCTGGCTTACTAGCATTAGTTATCTCAATTCTTGTGTTTGGATAAAAGCAATTCCTCCTTTTTGCAGTATGAAAATAAGGATGGCCATAGCCAACGTTTGCCTTTGTAATCCCAATAATTCTACAAATAACTCCAGCAGATGTGTGGGGAGACAAACCAATGCACAAATGCCCTATCAAATCTTTTTTTTCTGAAACCTTGTAATATGGTCTTATCTTATATAAATCAACAAGCATTTCATCGATGAACCTTGCAACTCTTATAAAATATTCTGCGCCACTATTTGCTAGAACTATATCCTGATGTTTTAATGGAACTAACTGGCTTCCATCTGTTAATGGTTTTGACAAATAATCTTTATCATACCCAAGCTCCCTTGCCTTTGAAACACTTAACCCAATTTCATCAGGAAAAAAATGAGTAAGTGGTATGTCTGTTGCATCAAATCTGCAGGTTCCATCCCTAAAGATATATACCTCATTTTTAGCCCTTATAAATCCCTTTTCAAGTCTTTCTGGAACTCTGTTTGGATTTGATAATCCTTTTACTCCTTTCAGTTCATCAACATTTATTTGTAAATCTTTTTTTATTGAATCAATTATCTCTACTATTTTTATTGGTCTTTTATCAAATGTTGAAGTTTTTTTGTCACAGTGTATATCACTGTTAACTGGTTTTTTGCAGACTATGCACATTTTTTCAATATTCGCTAGTCCACCACATTTTTCACATTTTTTCTGGAAACTTATGGCTTTGCAATTTGAGCACCTAAATCTCCCAAGCTCTAAATTGATCGTGCTCTCAATACCCCTGCTTTTTAGTGTCTTATATATTTTTGTTATGCTTCTATTTTGAGATCCAGTTGGGTATAATACATTTGGGCTGCCATCCATCTTTCTTTCCTTTGCTTTTTCTGGCCTTCCCATTCTTGCTCCAATATATGTTGGCATTTTTGGTTTAATTACTACTCCTGCCAGTTCGTGCAGTATCTCCAGTATATCCCCTACATATGTTATTTCTTTTTTATCAAGCACATTCAATGTTGCTAATAATGCAAATCCATCCTCACCATTAATCACTACTTTGCCATCTTCAACCTTGTGTTCAACTAATAGTTTTTCAAGTATCTCCTTTTCTTTTGAATTCTTTACCTTTACTCTACTAATTCTGCCGTTTTCTTCTTCTTTTTCAGCTTCAAAAAACAACTCTCTTATGCTCTTAAGTTCTTCAATTGTTATCTCATTCCAATTATATGTAAATGAAGGATGCAATGGCAATTCATATTTTCTGCATACTTCAAAAGCTTCCTTTGCTTTCATGTTTTCTTCGACTATTGCGCCTTTTTTTTCTGCAAGTTGTGCAAACCATTCATAACACCAGGCACTAGGCACAAGTGGATGGTTTGATTTTAGAAAATCCCCATATGTTACAAGCATATCCCCAAGGAACAGGATACTCTCGATTTTGTTTTTTATCTCTTCAGCCTGTTCAATTGTATGTACTTTTATAACATCTCCCTTCTTCAGTTTAACCATTGGCGGTTCAAGGTTCTCATTACCAGAAACCACACATCCTTTTCCAGGCCTTTCTATTTTCATATGTGTGCCATATGCAAGAAATTCATCAGTTAAAATCATTGTTGCAGGATGGATATTTTTTGCCATAATTCCATTTGTTCTGCTCTTCCCATATCTTAATCTAAACCCACCTTTTCTTGAAGGATATGAAAATACAGGTCTTCCTGCAACCAAGCCCTCTAAATAACTATCATCCGGCTTAATTTCTATCTTATCCTCTTTTTTCTTTATTTTTATTATCTTCTCAAGCCAATCCCAATCCAATTCCAATTTTTTTGTATATTTCAAAACTTTCGCTGCTTTTTGTGCAATTCCCTCGCAAAGAACTAGGGGAACTCCTCCTCTTACTCTATTTGTTTCCACTCCTGGAACATCACGATAAGCAGATACCTCTACTTCTTCAGTTGGTTCACCATTTATGCAAACAGGGCAATTCATTACTACATGTCTCACATCTGCATCTGAAGGTTTGTATTGCAGATGTACGCATCTTGCCTCATATGTATTTACCTCTTCTACATACCTTTCTATTTGTGTATCTGTTGTTCTATAGTCACCAACTTTTGCTTCTCTTCTTGCAACATCTGCTAAAACAACGCTTAATGCAGCAGCAGTTCCTCCAGCACTTCTTATTGGCCCTGAAAAATAAACAGCAACATAATTACTTCCGTCCGGGTTTTCATTTATTTTAACTTTTGATATTCCTTCAGTAGGTGCAACAAGCACTCCTTCAGTTAAAATTCCTACTCCGGTTCTTACTGCCTGTTCAATGAGTTCTTCGGTTGTTCCTTTTTTTGATGTTTCCCCACGTACTATTTTTTTTGCAATTTCAAATGCAATTGTTTCTCTTTGCATACCTCCAGATTCTAACTCCCTTATGATTTTTGATATCCCTTCTGGCCCTACAATTCCCTCAACACGTGCAGCAACATCAGTTGTAATCTTAATCTCAACTTCGGTTACCGGATCCAATCCTTTTTTTCTGGCTTCTGTTGCTATTGAATAAGCATTTTCAAGCATTTTTCTTAATTCTTGGAAATATTCTTTTGAATCCATTAAACCACGTTATATCTTAAAATCCAAACTTCTTAATCTTCCTGTTTTTAACTCATAAATTGGAACAACTCCAGGAGTAGGCACATGCCCTTGTTTTATCTGGAACTCAGTTTGATCCTGAAATGTTCCTGAGTTTATTATAAGTGTTTCTCTATACAGTTTGTATCCGTTTTTGTGAACATGCCCACAATGCAAAACATCAGGAACTTCTTCAATAACCATATAATCCACTTTTTCTGGTATTATTAGATTGCCTCCATAAATAGGCGACAAATGTCTCCTTTTTAGATACTCAGTCATAACCTTCTCAGGATGCATATAAGACATATTTGGGATACTTGCTATCATTGAATCTAGCGATGTTCCGTGATACAATAAGTGCTTTATTCCTTCAATCTTTAGTGTTGAAGGATTACCAAGATTTAATACATCTGCAGTTATAAGGTCCTTTCCTATTGCAGGCATTGGTTCGCCCCTTCTTACTGCATCGTGATTTCCAGGAATTATTATTGCTTCTATATACTCCGGAAGATTCTGGGCAAAATCATTGAACATTTCATATTGTTTGTTGATATCTGTAACAACAAGTTCTTTTTCTTGATTTGGGTAGATACCAATTCCATCAACCAGGTCCCCACCAACAATTACATATTTTACTTTTTCTGCGAGTTCTTTTACTTCTCCCCTACCGTGTAACCAGTCAACAAACATATTCAGGTATTTTTCCATGAAATATCTGCTTCCAAAATGAATATCAGATATATATGCAATTGCAAGATCATTTTCAGAGAGCTTTTTTTCCCTTACCACTGGGATATCCGGCCATTCAATGTCTTCAGCAATAATAAAAGCCTCTGAAATCTTTCCTGAGATCGCAATTACATCATCATTTATTATGTTCCTTGCCTTTTCAAACAATTTTGGGTCATAAGTAGTTATAACTGCTTTAAAGTTACTAGTCAAATCCTCAATTTCAAGCAGCATGTTTCCTTTTTTAGTATCTCTCTTTTCGTTTACTATTACTATCACTCTTGCTTTTTCACCAATTCTTTTTTTAACCTCTGAAAGATCAATTGTATGGTATTCAGTTCTTAGCTGGTGAAGAATTTTTGCTATTTTACTATACCTGTCCCTGAAATGCGCGACAAAATCTTTCACTTCGCCGGTTGTTCGTGACTTTCCAGTGACGTCCCTTTTTTCGATTACTTCAATATTCCTCTCAAATTCTTTTGCAATTGGATTAAAATCAGTTGTTCTTGCTACCTGTATTTTTACCTCTTTTTTTAACAGCTCTTCTATGTCTTCTTTTTGTATAAACATTTTGTCCTTTTTGCATAATTCATCTATCAATTCCTCTGAATTTGTTTGTTTTTCTAGAAGTTCTTTTGCATCAGTAGTTATTCTTATTCCTTTTTCAATAAGTTTTTCAAACATTTTTTCACAAATTACCTATTGTTTGTTTTTAATGATTCCAATTCACTGATTATTGCCCATATTTGTGTTCTTGCATGTGCCGGCATATTTATATCATCAGTTATGGATTCTATTGAGTAGATAGAAGCACTGACTTTTACATTGAGTTCTGCATCTTTATCAGTTAATCTTTGTTTTGAATCTGAAAGCGCTTTCCTTATGTTTTTTGGTATACTTGTGTCTTCTATTAATTCGCTTAACATTTCTATGATTTCCTTTATTTTTTCCATAAACTCACCTTTTTTTTGAAAATAAAGCGGGCCTTGGTTTGAAGCAAAGCTTCAAAGCGCCCCGTTTAAAAATAAAACGGGCCCGGGGAGATTTTTTCCAGCTTTTTGGTGCAGCTTTTTGTGCAAACAAAAAGGTGCTTGAACACCCGACCGTCAGCTTTCTCCGACTTTTAGAAAAACCCAAATCTAGCTTTCCACAAAGTTTCTTTGATGAAACTTTCTTTTTTAAAGAAAGTTTCTTAGAAGGCTGCTGCGCTATCCAGGCTGCGCCACGGGCCCATTTTGAAATAATATTTATAGGAAGTAACGTTTAAAAAGCACGTTCTATTAACGTTTAAATTAAAAAATTAGTTCTGCCTTATCGGCAGAATCCATTCGAGAAGCTGGATTTTCTAGGATCCTTCATCTTCCCACTCTTCATCGTCGAAATCCTCATCTTCCCACTCTTCATCATCATCTATTCCAAATGTTTGGCCCATATTATCAACCCTGATATTTTACAACCTTATTTACCTAAAAATTTAATAATTTTTCTCTTTGTATTTTTCTCAGTAGGCATTGATTTCTTAACAATTGACTTTTGAATTATTTGGCCTTCAGTCAAATCGTTTTGGCACAAGTATGAAATTAGCCAAAAGCTTATTCAAAACATCTTAAGTTTATACTGTTGCATTTTCCAAGGTTTTGGCACAAGTATGAAATTAGCCAAAAGCTTATGGAAAGGTTTTTTAACTTGAATTAGTAATATACTCCACTAAGTAAAAGAGTAAAAGGTGTATATATGACCACTAAACTTTCAAGGATGTATGGAATGGATATTTTTACGGATAGCGGAAAATTTTTGGGAAATGCTCAAGACTTTATTGTAGATGTTGAGGGTGGAGAAGTTGCCCGTCTTCTTACAGAAGCATTGCCATCAAGAAAAGACGATGCAAGAAAATCTTTAAGAGAAAAAAGCATATTATATAAAAATGTTAAATCTGTTGAAGATGTTATTGTTATAACCAAAGGTCTTGGTGTGAAACAAGATGGGTAAAGGCTGGTTAAAAGTTCTTGTTTTTATTGTTTCTCTAGCAATAGGTTATGGTTTGACAGTTTACTGGCAACAGTTAAGGCCTGCTGATGATCCTAATACGGTTATCACAGTGGGTGTTGTTGGTTTTGTAGCCTCTTTTATTTCATTATATTTCATGACTAAAGGAGGAGGCGGAGAATAAAACAATCCCTTTTTTTGGTTGGCCATAAACTAATATATCTTTATTTTTTAAATATTTAAAAAAAGCAAGTGCCGTCAAATCTTCTTCCCCAATTATTTCTATTGCCCCTCCTTCTTCAAATATTTTTTCTGCGTTTTTTACAAGATAATCAGAGAGTTCACCTGCAGTGTTTGCTATTTTTCTTCTTGTTGGAAATTCTTTTTTAAGAATATCCGTCTTATCTTTTGGAAGGGGTTTTCTCATATACCTGAAATCAAAGATTGCAAGATGTGGTTTTAGCCCATTTTCGAGAAGTTTTAATGTTGTTATGTCACCTACAGAAACAATTCTTTTGCTACCCAAATTTATAATCTCCTGAATTGTTACAATATTTCCCAGTGGTTTTTTTAGTTTCTCTCTTAGCTCGTCTGATATCCTCATAGGACTTTTCACCAGTGCATGCTTGTGTTAAAAGCCCGCAAAACTTCTTAATGCTTTTCTTGTGGTGGAGCTTTTGAAATTATAACCCTCATTTTTGGCTCATTATCCAAATCAATGAACTGAACTAAAACATTGTTTTTATATGTAAACAATGGTGCACTTTCACCTTCTTTAAGGCCATAAAAATAGCCATCCATTTTTATTATGACATTGCAATCCTTAACTTCAATCTGCCATCTGTCATCATTGTTAAAATTTCCTTCAAGATCGCTAACTTTGTATGTATCATCAAATATTTTGACCTCCTTTGCACCACAACTTATTTCTTTAACAAAAATTGAGTTAAACATTGTTCCAGTATCATTTTGAATATATGGAGTTAAATAAAGTGTTTCTCCCTCCTCAAAATTTGATAGGTTATTTTTATCCAATTTTATGAATCCAGTGCTTTGAATATCAAACTCAGTTAAATCATATTCCATCAATTCAAATTCATTGTTTATTGTTGGAATAACAACTGATTCAACACCACTACCATTATACTCTGTTTTATTAAGTTCTCCATTTCTGTTTACTTTTGGTTCAATATTAGTGCAACCAAACAACAAAACAAAAACAATAATCAAAAAACCAAGTTTTTTCATATCAATCATCCTCAATATTATAATTATAATCTTTTGGTAAACAAATTTGTATCCATTTTCCTGCAAAAAGATATGAAGGATTGGCTACATCAATATACACTTCCTTATCTCCTAGTTCTATTGTTTCATTTACAATCATGTACGCACCTCGTTCTTTATCAGAGCTCTTCTCTTTAAACACAAGATTTACCTTTTTGGTAGTCGAATCAGGATATTTTATCAGAATTGTAGTATGGTCTTCAACGTCCCAACTACCCACTTCCAATGGCATGAGTTGGTATTTGTTGTCCAGGAGTATTTTATCACCTAGCATAAGATATTCACATTTAGTAAATGTTTTATCTCCTCCTTTCTTTTCTTTATTCTTTTTTTTCTCAAGATACACTTTTTGTTCCAGAGGTTCAATTCCAGTTAACGTATAGTTTTCTGTTATTTTTTGTCCAACTTTATATTTTTTCCAATTATCAGGAACATACATCAATCCTATCGTTTGATTATACCTTTCCCTACCAGATGAAACTTCGGCACAAGGAATTCCATCACACTGCTGTAACCCTTCAACCTTGAGGATAGTATGGTTCTCAAGTTCAATTGTTTGATTTGTTTTAAGGATAAATTCAGCAACGTAATCTTCGTTCAAATCATCTCTTAATATAACTGATTGCAGATCTGTTCCATTAACCCAAACAGTTTTTTGTATTGGCTTTGTGTTAGATAATACTGAAATATATGCCCAGCTTGCTCCATATGTATAGCCTATTGTGCTTTTGTAGAGATATACATATTTACTGCCAATCTTTTTCAGTTCTCCAGTGCGAAGGCTGAATGTTATATTATCTTCATCTGTCAATCCAATCCTTTCCCAGCTAGGTTCCGTGAACGTAATCCTTTTAGCGTCGACAGAAAAAGACTCCCCTAGATTATAAATACCAGGGCTATACTCTTTGGCAAGTAGCGCATTTTCTCTATTTGCTATAAGTACATAGGATGAGTTATCAAGCCATAATATTAGTCTTTTGCACCATCCTTTTAACTCACAAACTTCCTTTATTGGTTGTTCAAATATAATTCTTGTGCCTTTGTTGTCCTTAGTTATGCCATATTTTTTATTTTCGTCTGTATCATAAAGATAATCCTCATTATAAAGCAAATTCTCTATAACAATTGTTGTGTTTTGTTGTTGATATTCTCCTCTGTGATGCCAGCATCTTACAACTACCTCTTTTGTATTAATTGGGATTGAACCCTTATAGGACTTATTTGTTTGGTCAAAATCTAGGTACTCAAAAAAATTGTTATCTCTAATCTCACAGCTTGATTCAGGCACTGATGTTTTGTCTTTAGTCAGTATATATTGCGCAATAACCGTGGTATTTTCCACCCAAACATCTAATTTTGTTTCTTTGTTTGCAGACTTGTTTTCTATATTACTATTATTACTTAAGTTAGTTATTTCATTTGTTTTGTTGGTGATACCAAAGTAGTATCTCTTTTCTGCTTTATACTCCACTTCACGTGTGCATCCAAATATCAACATCAATCCCAAGATGATTCCAACAAATAATAGTCCGTTTTTCATGCAATTTTCATAAACCTTGTTATTTAAATAAAAACTTTTGAAAAAAATATGTTTATAAATAACAAAACATCATCTACGTCTATGCGTTTATTTTTGGCATTAATGCTTTTTGCTGCATTTTGCAATGCTGGCCTTATCTATGGCAACATATATTCTGAAGATTTGAACAGCTTAGAAAGTGCAGTAATAACAATAGAAGGGGATTTTTCATATCAGATAGTTATCCAGAAATCCAATTATTCATTTAACTTGCCAAATGGCAAATATAATATAACTGCTAAATCAGGTGAACTGGAATCAGCTAATCATGTTAAAATTGGTGATGAAGAACAGAATATTGATTTAGTTCTAAGGAGAAAGCAAGACTACTATTGGTTATTAGCTCCTGTCATTGTTTTATCTATCGTTTTATTTTTTGTATTAATCCATAAACCAAATGAGAAGATTCAAGAAACATCAAAACCAAAAACAAAAGAAGAATATACGCCTGATCAAGAATCAAAACTTGTTCTAAAAATCCTTTCAGAACATGAAAATCGTTTAACTCAAAAAGAACTAAAGGAATTAACAAAGTTTTCAGATTCAAAGTTAAGCCTCATTCTAACTGAATTAGAAAATTATGGGTTAGTAAAAAGATTTAAACGAGGCAGAGGAAACGTAATAAAGAAAATTAAAGAACTTTAGTTCCATCCTTCAATCCAATGATTATCTTATCAAATTTTGTAAAAATCCCATTCTCAACAACTCCAGGAATGTTCTTGAGTGTTTTTTCCATTTCCTTTGGATTTTTTACAAGCATTTCTGCATCAATAAGAAGATTTCCATTATCTGTTATAATTGGGCCAAGTTTTCCGCCTGCCATCCTGACAGATGCCTTTGATATCTTCTGAAGTTCTTTGAGAACAAATGAGTATGCAGCAGGTACAACCTCAACAACAACCTTTCCTTCAAGATTGTTTTTTATCTTTGATTCGTCAACAATTACAATAAACTGTTTTGCAGAGTAGCCAACTATTTTCTCTCGTGTGCAGGCTCCCCCTCCTCCTTTTAAAAGTGCAGTCTTTGTTGCAACATCTGCACCATCAACTGTTATGTCAATTCCATCAACTTGGTCTAGTTCAAATATGTGGAGTCCAAGTTGCATTGCATAAATTTTGC
Organism: Candidatus Bilamarchaeaceae archaeon; assembly: GCA_035290745.1. GTDB lineage: Archaea > Micrarchaeota > Micrarchaeia > Anstonellales > Bilamarchaeaceae > DATDTS01. Next base: position 13,481 of record DATDTS010000035.1, read on the forward strand.
TATCATAAGAGGTATAAACGCATTTTATTGATATTTTGTCTTTTTTTACTTTCTCAGAAAGTAGTTTTATGAATTCCTTTGCAGTTGTTCCACTCCCAAGCCCAACTACCATTCCATCTTTTACAAACTCAAGTGCCTTTTTCGATGCATTTATTTTCTCTATGGACACTTTGATCACTCAAAAAAGATAGTATTTCCTTTATGATAGATATGTTCTATCAAGTTTCCTTTTGTATCGGATAATGAGATATCAACAGCATCGTCGCCAACAATTGATGTTACAACATAGTCATTTCCTTTTAATGTTGTTTTAACTGTAACCACTCTTGTTTTTCCTTCTTCCGAGTACTGGACCTTTGAGCCAATAAAGTTCTTTTTATCTGCAAGTATTTTTCCCAATTTTGAACTCTTCATGAATTTTTGCAAATCCTTTTTTGTTGCTGCCATAAAAATTTCACCTATCCTTGTGCTATGTTTTGTAAATAACCCCAAACAGCTTTATGCGTATTATATGCGTTTTGTTGAGCAGTATCCAATCCTATAACTGCGGTTTCCCTTGTTTTTACTATTGTGACGCCTGCAAGTAAACTAGCTTTTGGTGCCTCAAATTCAGGTTTTTTGAAAACCATCCCCCCTCTTCTTACTGCATCATCATCTGGATTTGCCATAAAAAAATCACCATTTTTGATATAATATCATTTCGATACACACATATTTATACGTTTCCTTCCCTATTTCTCTAGGTTTATTCTAAAGAAGTTTGATTACCAATTGAAACAAAGTTGTTTCAATGGTCCATTGAAATCAAAGATTTCAATAGGAAACTTTATCAGTAGTAAGTAATGGTGAAAGTTTATGCTTTGTTTAGATGACAGTTATTGTAAGGAATGTGAGGCAATAGTTACTGGAGTAAAGGATGGAAAATTCATAGCCTTAGATAAGAATCTTTTTTATCCGAGAGGCGGTGGACAACCTACTGATACCGGCAAAATCATTAGGGGAAACGATGAATTCAAGGTTGTTTTTGTTGGCAAGTTTGATGGAAAAGTGTCGCACGAAGTTGACAAAGAAGGCCTAAAGGAAGGGGACAAAGTCAAGTGTATTATTGATTGGGAAAGAAGATACAAGTTGATGAGAACCCACACAGCAGCCCATGTTCTTGCTTCAACAATGCACAAGGAATTAGGCGCTTTGATAACTGGAAATGAGCTTGGTGAAGACAAAACAAGGTTTGATTTTAATTTAGAGAATTTTGATCGTGAAAAGTTTGATCAGGTTGTTGATAAAGTCAATGAATTACTTAAGCAGGATGTTGATCTTAAGGTTTATTCTTTGCCAAGGGATGAAGCGATGAAAATAGAAGGGGTTGTTAAATTGGCAAATGCCTTGCCACCTTCAATACAAATTCTAAGAATAGTTGAAATTCCTGGAATAGATCTACAAGCAGATGGCGGAACCCATGTCAAAAATCTGAAGGAAGTTGGACAGATCGAACTGATAAAATTAGATAACAAAGGTAAGAGCAATAGGAGAATCTACTTTAAGTTAAATACATAAAATAGCGGGGGGTAGATTTGTCCCACCTTTTTTGGTGCAGCTTTTTTTCTAAAAAAGGTGCTTGAACTACCGACCTCTGGGTTATGAGCCCAGCGGGAAATATGGTAATCACAGATCAGCATTAGACTGTAAAAATCTCCAGGCTCCCCTACCCCGCTATAACAAACTAACTAATCTAAGTTAGAGGAAATTAAATTGATCCATTACGCTTTTATAGTTATCACAATTTTGATTAGATATATTCCAAAGAAAAAGCTCCCAAATGAGCCAGTAAAACATACCTTAATATCCTTCCAAGAACCGTTGCAAATAAAAATCTTGTAAGTGGTATCTTTAAACTTCCTGCTGCAAGGCCAGCGACGTCAAATAATGGGTTTGGTATAAATGCCAAAACAAAGATTGCAATCAAGTCATTTTCCTTTATCATCTTATAATATTTTTCAAACTTTTTGAATTTTCCATCCTTAATCATTTTTTCTGCGCCAGCACCTGCAACATAACCGGTTATTTCCCCAAGCGCTGACCCAACCCCGGCAGTTATTCCAACTAGGTATGGATTTAACACTCCTGCCATAGCAATAACAATTGCCCAGCCGGGGGTTGGTATAAATATAGTTGCTGTAGCCAAAAGAGAGATTAAAAATACTCCCAAATACCCAAACTCTTCAAATTGCCCAATATCTTTGCTAAACCAAAATATGACTATAATTATGAAAATTGCAAAAGCTATTTGTAATAATCCTTTTAATTGGTCTGAGAAATTTATTTTTTTGGATTTTGCCATTAACTAAATACTTTATTTATACTTAAAAACCAGATGTTTTTGGATAATGTTTTCTAAAAAGTTTATTGGACAAGCAGTGAACTTCCTATAAAAACACTTCGTGTTTTTATGGACCATTGAAACCCTGTTTCAATAGGTCGTTCACTATAGTCCAACGCTTTTTGACCTTAGGCCTTTTCCAAGGTTTTCGCAGTGAAATCCGAGAGGATTTCAAAGGATCCATTGACAGTTGGTCCATAGGACAGCTTTTTAGGTTATCCCAAAAAAGGTGCATGGACAAGTAATGAACTTCGTTCATTATGGTCCAATTCTTCGAATTGGACAAGAAGGGATTTGAACCCTTAGCCTCTCGCGATCATGAGACTTTTAACATATTTTTACCTTAAGCCTTTTCCCAAGGCTTTTGGCATTAGTTTGTAATAAGTCAAAAGGCTTTGCAAGGCGAGCGCTCTACCGTTGAGCTACATGCCCAGAAACTTTCATATGTGCATACCTAGGTTAAAGTTTCCTATTGAACTACATTCAATGGACCATTGAAGTTCCGCTTCAATCGGTCATCAAACTTCATAAGTAGGTACATATGTCTAAAGCTAGGTCTAGACGACCTATAAGCAAAATATTATTTCAATTCCGAAAGGAATTTAAACCAGTGTATCTCTCGTTGTAAGTCATTCAGAGAATTCAAATGCTTCATAAACAAAGAACTCAGTATTCTTATCCTTCCATCCATCTCTTCCAATTCCAGCCCTTTCACTTAACTCTGATAAAAAATCGTTTTTGTCAGGCAATTCATTCCAAACATCTGGCAAATAAGTTGCAACATGCAATAAGTTTCTTATTATTACACCATGTTTTTTTGGAACTATTTTTTTCAAAGCGTCCTGCCAGTTTTTAACCTTCAGTTTTTCCAGATTTGTTAATATTGAGATTGTTATTTTTATTTTCTTGAGTTCTTCCGGCTTTAATTCCTTAAATTTCTGGTCTGAAAAGGCTGCCTTTAGCGCATTTTGCCTAACATCAAAACAAAGCGGTCTTTTTGGTTCAAGACTTCCCATGCATCCCCGTACTACCTTATCTATATAAAAAGTCACGAAAGATGCCCCATCACCAATCATTCTTTTTGAAGGTATCTGGTTTGCTTCAATATCTAAAACTTCTCCAGTTTTGAAATAGTGCTCTATTGATTTTCTAGCGACATCAAGGAGAAATTTTTTTTCTTTTTCATCAAATTCCATTCTACCATTATTGTAAAACAACCTTTTTATCCATTGGTTTCCATTCAACACCTTGTGGGTCTACAAACCTTCCCCAATAAATCCCTTCGCCACCTGACCAAGTTTGTTGAACTGTTCTTACAATTATTTGTGTGCCATCAAACACAACATCTAGAATTCCTTGGTTGATTATTTCTTGTGGCAAGGCTATAAAACGATCTTCTGGAATTTCTAGTCCGGCTTGTTTTCTTAACATCATGCCTTCTGCACTTTCTAATGTGTAAATTCCATCATGTTCTGGAACCCATATTAATATGTTATAACCCGTTCCACATGATATTATTGAAGATGTTTCTACTTCTGCTAAACCTCTTTGGGTGATTCTGAATACTATTCTTTCATCCACCTCATCATATTTCGCATCAAGGTGTTGCCCATCAATTCTTAATCTTCCTCCTATTATACCAGTAACAAAAAGTACTTCTCCACTTAAACCACATCCTATTGCATGATTTAGTTCTAAATCAATATCTCCTATTTCGCATTCGTCAGCATTATCCGCCTTTGATCTTTTGCCTGTTATCCTAAGTTTGCCATCTGCTCTTTCAACTCTTATCCCTGTTAATTCTTCAAGTTGCGGTTCTCCTTTTATTCTGCATATTCTGCCAGGTCTAACATAATACGTTTCTCTAGCGCCATCTGATCTTGGCTGATGAGGAGGTTGTTTTGGTTTTACCATAGAACAAGCAGCAATTCCAAGTGTGAGAGCGTAAATAGCTAACCTTCCCATATCTTTGATTTTGTTCCAAAAGCTTTATATTTGTGGTATATCAGTTAATTTTATAAATAACAACTGCTTTGATATATAAATGGCAGACGATGACGACTTACCAGGACTTGATGATCTTATTACAGATAAGGGAGAACTTGAAGTTGATACAAGCGGACTTCCAGATATGCCAGATCTTGGTTTAGTTGAGTCTAAATTGGTTAAATCTTTCAAAGCAGCAGCTGAAAAATCTAAAATAAATTTTGAAGGTGCTGACGCTATTTATGCTGACCTTAAGAATTTTGAGAAGGGTAAATTTAACGATTACAAATTTACAATTGGAAAAAAAGCTAAAGGTTTCGCAAAAGAATTAGAACAACAATTGCAGGAAAATGATGTAAAAAATGTTAAAGTTGTTGTAGATCCTAAGAAAGGCGAAGTCAAGATCCTTTATCTAAGGGTTACAATGGCTAAAGAACCTGGGAATACACAAACAGAAAAACCTTATGGTGAGCATGGAAGCATTGAACGAGCAGTTTATGATGCTGCAAAAGCTTCTTCACTTCCGTTTTATGATAAAGATGGGAGAACTCCAGATAGGACTAGCATGGGCAATACAATCAAATCAGTAAGGGATTTTTTTGCTAAGGTCAGGGGAAATCCAGATAATTATGTTTACTTAAACCTTCCTGTTGGTGACAAAAACTTTGCAAAAAACCTAGAGAAACAGCTAAGACCTATTTTTGCTAAAGAAAATCAACAGCTTAAATTGGATGGAGTAGCACTTGTTATGGGTCAAAAACCTCCAAGAGTTTCAAACGTTTCCTACTAATTGAAGTATTCAAGATCCCACTTTATTATCCACATGGGATTATCTTCTTTTGGAACTCTAGTTTCCTTTGAATCATAAGCAAGTGGTTTGTCATCAAAATCAAGCTCTTCTCCGCTTTTTACTGCTCTTCCCCAGTTATATTTTCTAACTTCCCCATTTGAACTATTTATTGGAATCTCAAATTCATATCTTAAATAAGCTGTACCATTCTTTTCTTCACCATTACACCTATCCTTAAGATCAAATTCTACAGGTACTGAAAAAAACGCATACAAAGAATCATTATCATATCTTACGTTGTTAACATCAACTTTTGTTTTTCCTTTTTGATCTATTACTCTATCTATAAAACACCATTCTTCCACTTTTCTGCTTGGTCTGTTTATGAATGAATACTGTTTTTTGATTGACCATTCAACTTCAGTGTTGTTAAGTTTATAATGTGATTTATCTTTTGTTAATGCCATTCCGCTAAAATTAAAATATTCATGAATTGTCCAAGTATGTTCTCCACCACTAACGTCTTTTCCTTCTCTAACAACCATATCCCTTTGAAGTATTACGCTACTTGTGTTTTTTGATTGGAAAGTTGTATCTTCTATAACTGGTTCTTCTATTGGTTCGTAATTTATTCTTTTTATATCTTCTAAGTTGTTTATACTTTCTATTTTATTTAGTTTTTCAACATTAAGTAATTCCTTTATTCCATAAATATGTGGAAACCCAAGTTCAATATCTGGACTATCGTTCACATCTGATGAATTTTTTAGTTCTTTAATATTGGCATTCTTATCAGTAGAATTCACAATTGATTCGTTATTATAACCTGTCTCATTCTCAGTTGAGTTACTATACTTAGTCATGTTTTCAATTGTGGAATTGTCATCTTCAGTTGTAACAATTCGTCTACTTTTGCCTGTACATCCCGCAATCAAAATAATAAGCAACAGTATACAAATCATTTTTCGCATAATTTAACATTATATACAAATGTTTATAAACTATAACAATTTAGAAACAATCCCCTCAGAAAACACCAAACAACTTTTTATCAGATTCCTTTTCAAATTCCTCTAATAACTTTTTCTGCTTTTTATTTATCTTTTTAGGGATCTCAACAACAATTTTTACCATTTGATCCCCTTTTCTTTTACTATGAAGTTCTGGCAATCCTTCTCCTTTTAATCTAAAAACAGTATGACCTTGGGTTCCTTCTGGTATTGTAAGTTTTGCATTTCCAAACAAAGTAGGTACATCTATCTTATCTCCAAGTATGGCCTGTGTTATGCTAATTGGAACCTCTGTCCATAGATTTTCATTCTCTCTTTCAAATAATTCATGATTTCTAACATAAACTGTAATATACAAATCACCAGGCCCATCTGGTCCCCACTCGCCCATGCCAGATAATCTTAAAGTTATCCCATTTTCAACTCCAGATGGCACATTAACATTTATTTTTTCCTTTTTTCTTTGTCTTCCACTGCCTCTACAAGCAGAACATGGATGTTCAAGGGTTTTTCCTTCGCCTCTACAACTTGGACAAGTAGTTGCTGTTACAAACCTCATCATACCCATACTTCTTGTTTGCTGAACTTGACCTCTTCCTCCACAATTAGAACATGTTTTTATCTTACTTCCAGGCTCTGCTCTGCTTCCATCACACTTTTCGCATACACTATGTTTGTGGATTTCAATTTCTTTTTTTACTCCTTTCGCAACTTCTTCTAATGTTATCTGGATTTCAGTTTCAAGATCTGCTCCAATATCTCTTCTTCTGCCTCTTCCTCCACCAAAAAAGCCTCCGAACACATCCCCAAACGAATCCTTGAAACCAAACTGTTCAAATAGATCTCCAAAGTCTGCTCCTCTAAATATATCCTCTTGAGAATACATTTGGTCAAATCCAGCATGGCCATATTGGTCATATTGGGACCTTTTCTTAGAATCTGATAAAACAGCATAAGCTTCTGAAATCTCCTTGAATTTTTCTGCATCTCCTCCTTTGTCTGGGTGGTGCTGAAGTGCTAGTTTTCTATAAGCTTTTTTAATCTCATCAACACCAGCACTTTTTGAAACTCCAAGAATTTCGTAATAGTCTCTTTTTGATACCATTTTCTCATCTATAAGCATTATTGATATTTTTGTCATCAACTACGTCCATCATTGATGCAAACATCTTTCCTTCGTGGCATATTCCCCTTTTAGAACTGCAAATCCTACATCTTGAGTTGTGTCTTTTGATACTATCATATAGGAACCGAAGCCATAAAGCATATAATCCTTCAGGCTTATAAATCAAGGCAGATTTTTTGATGAAGTCATCATACAATTCTCTTTTTTTTGGATCACTTAAAACAGAATATGCCTCAGCTATGTATTTGAATTTCTCTTCTGCATATCTTGCATCATTTTTATCTGGATGATAAATTAACGCAAGCCTTCGGTATGCTTTTTTTATGTCTTCAGCTGATGCATCTTTGTTTACTTCAAGTATCTGGTAGTAATCCTTTTTTGTTGTTGACATGGTACCTTCTCGATAAAAAAGAAATAAACTATTTCTTTTTATCTTTATCATCTACCTTCTCATAGTCTGCATCAACAACGTTGTCATCTTTTTTTTCTCCAGCTTCCTTTGCTTTTTCTTCAGTGTTTTGCTGTGCCTGTTGGTAAATATGGGTTCCAACTTCCTGCAATACCTTTGTCAACGCTTCTGTATCTTCCTTTATTTTTGCAATATCTTCGCCTTTCATTGTTTCCTTTAATTTGTTTGAAGCTTCTTCTACTTTTTTCTTTGACTCTTCTGGAATCTTGTCACCCAACTCCTTCAATGTTTTTTCTGCTGTGTAAACCAGGCTCTCAGCTTCATTTCTTGCCTGAGCTTCCTCAAGTGCTTTTTTATCTTCTTCAGAGTATTGTTCTGCTTCCTGCATTTTCCTCTTAATCTCATCTTCTTTCATCTTGTTTGGAGCAGTTATTCTCATTGATTGTTCTTTTCCAGTTCCAAGGTCTTTTGCACCTACATGCAAGATACCATTTGCATCAATGTCAAATGTTACTTCTACTTGCGGAACTCCTCTTGGTGCAGGAGGTATTCCAACTAACTGGAATTTACCTAATGACACATTATCCTTTGCCATTGGCCTTTCTCCTTGTAATACATGGATGTCAACTGCTGGTTGGCTATCTGCAGCAGTACTGAATGTCTGTGCTTTCTTTGTTGGAATTGTAGTATTTCTTTCAATTAGTTTTGTCATTACTCCTCCCAAAGTTTCAATACCAAGTGATAAAGGGGTTACATCCAATAACAAAACATCCTTTACTTCACCTGCAAGAACACCTGCCTGAACTGCTGCCCCTTTAGCAACACATTCCATTGGGTCAACACCGTGTTCTACATTCTTGCCAACTACTTCTTCTACGAATTTCTTTACAATTGGCATTCTTGTTGGACCACCAACCAGAATAATCTTCTCAATTCCGCTTGGTGTTAATTTCGAATCTTTCAATGCTTTTTCAACAGGAGCCCTGCATCTTTCAACTATTGGCCTTACTAAATCTTCAAGTTTTGCCTTTGTTAATTCATAAGTGAAATGATGTTTTTCATATAAGTAAGGCAAATTGATTGAGCTTGATAGAGTTGTTGACAACTCAATCTTTGCTTTTTCAGCTGCTTCCCTAACCCTTGTCATTGCTTCATCATTTTTAGTAATATCAGCATTTGTTTGTTTTCTGAATTGATCAACAAGGAATTCTGTAATTACCTGGTCCATATCAGTTCCACCTAGTTGTGTGTCACCGCTTGTTGATTTTACTTCAAAAACTCCCCCGCCAAATTCCATGATGGTTACGTCTAAAGTTCCACCACCTAGATCGAAAACAAGTATCTTCATGTCTTTTCCTGTTTTGTCTAAACCGTATGCTAAACAGGCTGCAGTTGGCTCATTAACTAGTCTCACAACCTCCAATCCTGCAATTTCACCTGCATCTTTTGTTGCCTGTCTTTGGTTGTCATTAAAATAAGCTGGAACAGTAATAACCGCTTTTTCAACTTTTTCACCTAAGAACTTTTCCGCATCGTTCTTTATCTTTTGAAGCAAGAATGCTGACAATTCCTGTGGTGTGTAGTCTTTTCCATGGATTTTGTATTTGAATGTTGTTCCCATTTTTCTTTTGAAAGCTGAGATCGTTCCTTCTGGATTTGTTACTGCTTGTCTTCTTGCTGGTTCTCCAAGCAATCTACTGCCATCTTTTGTTATCGCAACATAACTTGGAAATGCTTTTCCATATTGTGTTACCCCTTCTGATGAAGGAATTATTGTTGGTCTTCCTGCTTCCAGTACTGCTGCAGCTGAATTTGAAGTTCCAAGATCTATACCAATTATCTTTACCATTCATATCACCTTTATAATTTATGATGCAACCCCAACCTTGATTTTAACCTGTACAAGGTGTTCTTTTAGTTTTGCAACTAACATTAATTCTCTATCTGTAAAACTGTTATCCTCTACCTTTTGCATTATCATATTTCTCACCTTTTCTTACTCACAACTACTAATGCATGCCTTAGCACCATGTCATTTAGCATATACCCTTTTTTCAGGACCTCAACTATTTTTCCATCCTCTTCTCCGTCTATTTGCTTAACTGCTTCATGTTTGTATGGATCAAATGTTTTGTTTTCCATTTCCCTTAATCCATATGATTTTAACAAGGAAAGAAGGTTAGCATAAACCATTTCTATTCCTTTGTCTTTTACATGTTGCAATGCAATCTCAAGCTCATCAATTATTGTTAACAATTGTCTGATAATATTTGCAGTTGCAATTTTTGTCATCTCTTCTCTTTCTTTATCAACTCTTTTTTTGTAATTCTGGAATTCTGCCTGAACTCTTTTTAGGTCATTTGTCAATTCATCTATTTTTTGATGAGGGAGCAATTTCCTTTCCTCATGCCATATTTTTTCCTCTTCTTTTGGCGTGTCCAGCAATTCTTCTTTCTTATTTGCAGGCAATTCTTCCTGTTTTTCTTTTTTTGGTAATTCCATATTGCTAACCTCTATATTTCTATCTAGTTCTTTGATAATTTCCTTCTTGTTTCTTTTCGTTTGACACTTCAATTTTTAATTCAATCTTTTCCAATTCCCAGGATCAAAGCTTTAGAACCTTCAGAAGATAAACCGAGGCTGGAACTTCGTTCCAGATTGATTGGCCGAGCCCAATCAAGGTCGGAAAATCTTCTGGGTTCAAAAGAATAAACTCCTGCAATGAAATTTGTAAACAACACTTCGCTCACATATTCTTAGAGGTTAGTCACCTCTTTTAACAAAATGTTAAATATTTAATGAATTATTAAAATATCAGAAATGTTTTTAAATATATCGTTACTTGTTTAATTTATGGCCACACAACGAATAATGTTTATCTTTTTACAGAGGCCACAACAGGAAAGTACTCTTGATGAGGACATTGCCTGGATCTGCAAGGCATTTGGTTTTGCAGAGGATGAACATGATTTGGCAACATTTATTTTTAAGAGCATTATTCATTCCTCAAAGAATGGTGAAGGAATCACTAGTAAGGATATTGCAGATCAGACTCATGTAACTCAGGCTGCTATTATCTATCATTTGAATTCTTTTATCAGGACTGGTTTAGTAGTTAAGGCAGGACGTTTATACAAGCTTAGGGCACCATCTCTTGACGAATCTTTTGAGGAATTAGAAATTGATTTAACGAATAGGATTAGCAAGATGAGGAATGTTGCCCAAAGGATAGATGAGCAGGTTTAAGGATTTCCGATCTCCTTCATCTCTTTTAAAACAAAACTCTTCACGTCTTCATATTCTAGTGAATTTGGAGTAAGTGTGGACATTTCATTTTTCCATATTTTTTCAAGTTCTTTTATTTTTCCTTCAAATTTTTTGTATTCAAAATTTACACTATAATAGTCCATCTTTTTTTGAATTATATGTTTGTCCAGTTCAATTTTTTGTCTTAGAAGGAAATACAAATCAAACAGATCTCTTGCTGATCTTCTGGTTATAATGGCTCTAATTTTTTCTGCAGCTATTTCTGTTTTGTCCATGACTTTTATCTGATAAGGTAGAATGTCTTGATACGGAGGATTTATCATTATTGGATTTGAATCTCTCAAAGTTTTTTCACGTTTGCTAAAATCCATAATAACGGTTCCTTCGCTTATGTTTTTTCCATTATATAATGGTCCTCTAAATCTTAGCTTTACTGTATCTGCAATAGTTTTTTCCTCTTTTTTCAAGCTTATTCCAGAGAACCCCGCTGTTGAAAGAAATGATAGTAATGCGTCCCAATCAGGTTCTTTTGCGTCATTTAATGTAAAATCTAAATCTTCAGAATATCTCGGTAGATTAAATGCTTTTTGAAGGCATGTCCCTCCTTTGAACACGCCACCAAATCCTGATTGTGAAAGGTAAGACAATATCCAATGTTGAAAATAATCTTTTTCTTTTTGTGCTAAGTGAAAACCAGGTGGTCCATACTTGTCTAATTCATTTCTGTTTAGCATATCTCATCAACCTCTTTAATCTTTTTTCTGCGATTGGAGTTATCAAGGATTTTAGCTTTGATACATCAACCTTATCTAGTGCTTCCGTTAATACAATATCCGGGCATGCTCTTGGAATCAGTAAACAATCAGCAAATGCTTTTTCAGGTGTTGCTAGAAGTAAGTTGTCTTTTCTATAAAACGTGTTGAACTGATTCTTTTTTATTTTATATTCCTTTGCTTCCATTCCAAGTATTTTGTATTTTTTTGCATTTCTTAATACCGCAATTTGCACCTTTCTAGAAGATTGTGTCGTAAGTCCATGAAGTGATAACGCAGAATGAAATGATATATATCCTGGCTTGGACAATTCGCATGCTATTGCTTCTGGCATTGCATCTGGAAACGCCCACCAACCATTTTTTATTGATACTATTTCTCTTTTTTCTTTTAACCTATGGAGCACAAGCCTTGCATAATCTTTTTTTCCGAGAAGTGCAGCATATTCTCTTGTCCTGAATGCTGCCTTTCCTGTTTTTTTCATTGCTTTTAATATTTCATCCATTTAACCAACTTTGTTATCAAATATGATAACAAACTATATAAAAAGCTATCATTTTTGATATTTAACAAGATTAGGGATGTTGTTCAAAGGATAGAGGGGGAGGTTTAGTGGTTTAAGCTGAAAATCAAAAATAAGAAAATGGGCCCGTTGAGATATGTTCAACCTTTCTGGTGCAGCTCTTTAGGCACACCAAAAGAGGTGCTTGAACTCAAGACCTTTCGATGACCGCTTACTTTTTGGTTAAGCTTTTTAGGCATCCCGAAAAAGGTTATATCA
>DATDTS010000036.1:0-17090 GCA_035290745.1 Candidatus Bilamarchaeaceae archaeon
TGCTTTTGAATGTTTCATCTTCATTGCAACCATTTACTGAAGCAGTTGGTGGATTGTTAGGAGCATTAGGAGTATTTGTTGCACCTGCTGCACTTGTAGTAGGTCTAAGGAGTATCTATCACTTAGCAAGTGATCGATAATTCTCCCTTTTTTTCTTTTTATGAAAAACAAACTTCTTTTTTTATTTCTTGGATTTGTTCTTGGAGTTCTTTCATATTATTCTATTTCTCTAATCCTCTTTCCAGATTCTGTTTCTTCAGTTTTTTCTCCTGGAGCTGAGGAAGAAGTTATTGACCTGATTAACTCAGCAGAATCAAGCATTTACATTGAAATGTATGTCTTTTCTTCTGATGATATTATTTACTCGTTAATAAATGCTAAGAAAAGAGGGGTTGACGTTAGGATAATTCTTGAGAAAAGAGTTTTGGATGATAAAAACCTTATAACTTATAACCGACTAGAAGACACAGGCATAGAAATCGTGTGGGCTTCTGAAAATTTTAAATTAACCCACTCAAAATTCATGATAATTGATAAAAAGCTAGTTTTTGTTGGTTCGCATAATTTCAGCAATAGCGCACTTAACTTCAATAGGGAAGCTTCTGTAATTATTAAAAATCCAAAAATTGTCAATGATTTCTTAGAAGTCTTTGAGGAAGATTGGGTTATTGCAATTTAATTATCTGTATGACCTAATCCCGCTCTTTCACGTATTCAGAATATAACTTATTTATCACTCTGTAAAATCCTCTTTTTACCCTCACAACACTTCCCTTTCTCTCAAGCCTCAAAACAATGGTAGTTATCGTATTCATTGGTTTTCCACTAATTTCAGTAATTTCCTTTATACTTTTTTGTTTGTCTTCAAACAACTTAAGTATCTCCTTTTCCCCATCTGACAATTTATTATATAACTCATCAAACAACTCTTTTGCTAATTTTGACATTATACTAGGAAAATGAAGTAAGTAGTGCCCTTGGGTTATTATTTTTTCAGTCTCTTTTAACTTACTAAACAGAGTTGAGCATATTACCCAAAGAATAAACGGATGGCCCTGCGAGTCTCTGTAAATATTTTTTATACACTCTTCCCCCATTGATATTTTTGTTTCTTTCAGATGTTCATCTATAAAATTTCTTGTTTCTTTTTCTGAAAATGATTCTAACTCCAGTGATTTTTTTGCTTTTATTGGCAGAATACAGCTTGTAGAAAAAGCAATCATTATTGGAAGCTTTGTTTTTAGGATTTTTTCCAATAATCTATTTACTGCGTTTATATCGTCAATTTTTTCAGCGTTTTCAACAGATACGAACATCCCATGAATAGTTCTTTTTATTTTTTCATATATTTCTTCGATCTTTACGTGCGCTTCTTTCTTTTCCTTTTTTATCTTTTCAAAAAAAGTCTTGTCATTCTTTGATGGTATCTCAACAATATTATAAATTGCTGTATTTGCTATTTCATTTACGACCTTCTCATTAAATTTTTCTTTCTTACTTAAGCTTATTGAAATCAGCAGGAATTTGTATCTTTCAGCCAACTCTTCTATCTTTTCTATTATATATGTTTTTCCAACCCCCCTTATCCCTTTTAACAATACTATTTGGGGTTCATAATAGGTTGCAGAAGATAAGTACTCCTCTAACTCAGATATGAGGTCTTTTCTTCCAATGAAAACCCTTTTTGATTTGAATGGATTGCCTTCTGCCATAACTAGTTTATAGGGGTAAATGTTTAAAAAACTACATTTTTTGTCGTTTTTGGTGAAACCCTGAACACACCAAACTATAACATTTATAAAGGACTTTTTGCTTAATATTATTATGAAACTTAATTTTCTAAACATATTTGTTGTTGTTCTGATTTTAGTTAGTTTTATTTTTGCACCTCCAGCTAGTCCTGCACTAACTCAACAACTTTCAAATAAGGTATTACTTATTTATGAAGAAAGAGAATGTACTTTCCAAACTGGAGGAGAAAAGGTTTGTGAGAAAAAAGGTTTTATTCCTGTTGTTCTTAACGTTACATCAAGTGTAGCAAGATCAACAGAGGAATTCCAGAGAGATTTAGAAGAATGTTTAAGAACTCACACAGGTGCAGAAGCCCAGGAGCAATGTGGCTATGGTGCTAGATACAATACTGGTGGAACTCCAAATTTCCAACAATATTTAAGCGAAGTAGTTGTTGATTATAATGCTGAAATTTTAGATGATCTAGATTATCAAAATCAAATAGCTTTTAGAGACAGAAGTGGAAACGGTCAAATTTTAGACTCAAGTGCAGTTGATTGTAGTGAAGATGTAACTTATGAATTAACACAGGATGATGTTGTAAAACAGGTTCGAACTAAGTTCTGTGCAATTGACAAAGATCTTTATTATAAAGAGACTTGTAATAACTTTGTAGCATTTTATCGTGAGAGTGCAGCAAGTCCAGTAGTTCAATCTTCAAATTCCCTTCCAATGAGGATTTGTGATAATGAAATCAGTGCATTTAGCAATTTTGACGATGCGTTAACCACTTTCTTCACTCCTTGCGATCCTACTTCAGGATCTATTCAGCAATGTAATGCTGCTCTTCCTGTTGCAACATGTTTTGCTGCGTTTGGCCTTATTGGTCTTTTGCTTGCTTCCCTTTATTTCAGCGGAAGAAGCCCTATTACATTATTAGACATATCAACCCCAAGACTACCTTCTCCGAAGACCTTTGCAGCTGGTGGTCAGATACTTGGTGGTTTCGGTTACACAGAGATGAAGAAAACAGCAAGAGGAAAAATGGGCGCTGCTGTAAAAGCATTTGCTGCCCTTTCATCTGCAAATATTAATAGAAGATTTTTTGCTGATGCTGATGCATTTGTTGCCCAAGCTAGATTAGCAAAGGGTGCAAAAGAAGCATATGCAGACAAACTCATGGAAGGTGCTGACTCTACTAACTTTCTTAAGTCATTACATGTTTTAGCAAAAAAAGCTGGTGTAAATGATGCAGAACTTAACGCCCTTAGAATGAATCCTAGACATTTCGATGAAGCTCAACAAAGAACACTTGCAGAAGTAATAAACAAAATAAGAAGGCAGGGGGGAAGTTCAGAACTTGCTGCCCGTGCTCTTGAAGAATTTCATTTTGCAAATATTACGATGCATCATTTGGAGCAACTTACTGGTGCACCAGATATTGGACAAAGAAGTGCAGTCTTCTCCACAATGCAATTTATTACTAACAAAATGTTTGGTGCAAGTAGATTTATTCAATTAGGTGGATTTGCATCAGGTGCACTTGACTCCATGATTAGATCTACTCAATTAGGTTGGAGAGCAACTAAGGCAACTGTTGCACTTGTGCCAAAAATTCCAATTGATATTGCAGCATCATTAGGCCATACGGGTGCTCGAACACTCAAATCAGGCAAGTTTTATCACAAGTTAGATGAGTTAACAGGCGGATTAGTTGAGTTAGGAGGCTTTTTCCCAATCAGAGAGAAGATGAACAAGCAATATGAAACAATGCTTTCTGAGGCTTACCATGATTTAGAAAGGGGATTAATTGCTGAAATGCTTAAGAAAAAAGGAATGAGGTTTGCAATGGCTGAAGAAGAATTAATGGCAATTGCTTACAGAGAAGTTGATCTTCTTCATGAATGTGGTTATGCTGAAGGAGCTGGACTTAATAGATTAGATGCAGAACTTAGAAGAATTCTTGCAGACAGAAGTTTAAGCGATAGTGAAAAACTTGCTAGATTAATTGCCATTGCAAGAAACGAAGGAGTGGCAAGAGCAGGGATTATTTCTGAAGTTATTGCTGAACATGCAGCACTTGATACCATTGCAAGTTCATCAGACCATGGACATGTAAAATTAATTACATTATATGACCATTTAGCAAATGAAAGGCCAAGATTCAATTATGCAATTGCAAAGGATGATTTACATGGCCATCAATTATTCGAGGTAATGATTGTCCGTTCATATATTTTTGAAGCTGAGAATGGACATCTAGATCATGCAAAAAATGGAATAAAAGCAACAGTTATGCAAACATATTTACACGAACTAAATAGACTAGTTACACTTAATCCAACTTCTTCAGATCCATTTACCGGAATAAAAGCGTCAAAAATGTTTGGTGAAGTTTTTGGAGTTAATGAACAAGTTTATGGAAAAATTGAACAGCAAGCCGTTAAATACCTAAAGGAGCTGGTTACTGATGAAGGACGGACTGTACTTGATAAATACCTTAGAATGTCAAAATCAGGACGTAACTTTGAAACTGCTACGATAGGAGATTTCATGGGCATACTCTATGGGTATAGAGAACTCCATCTACGTAGAGGAATAGACCTTGAAGAAAAGGTTTTTGATCCAAAATCATTACTACCTGAAACTGGGTCAAAATATGAACCTTTCAGTAGAAAAAGCAGAGAATCAGCGGGTCAAGGAGTTTATATTGATCCACAAACAAAGAAAGCTTTATTCTGGGAAGAAATGGGAGAGATGGGGCCAAAAGAAAATTGGTGGCAGGCTGATATGAAAAGACATTGGATTAGCCCATCAGGAAGAGAATCCCTATGTATTGCAGAATGGGTTCAAAACAGGGTTGAAAGAGGACACTTTGCTCTTTATGATGCAGAAACTGAAAGAAGAATGAGATCTGACCCAAGAGTTTCACACCTTAATCCAGATGATGTTCATAGTTGGACACCAAGCCAAATTACTGATTGGAGAAGAACACAAAAACAATTATTAGTAGAAAAGCAAATGAGGGAAGATCTTAAACAATATTTCAATGGTCTGTTTGGACAAAACATGTATTCAAATACTCATGAAACAGTTAATTTCTATGCAAAAGGACTTGCAGGGTTCTTATCTGTAGCACTCGAAAGAAGAAATGACCCACTTCTTGAAACACTTAATGTTAGGGATAAACAACACCTTAGAGATTTTACTGATTTGGTTAGAAGCAAGAATGGTGAACTTGATGCATACATCAAAAGAGGAGTTAATTATAACTCACTTATTGGTGCAAGCCATCCATGGGTTCAGCCACATGAAACCGGTTGGATGCCTCATGTTGCTGGTATGAAACTAAGTCCTTATGATAGAATTCTTAATGGATATGCTGCAATAAAAGACGATCATGGAAATTACAGACGTTTTGATCCAACTTCAAGCCGTGTTGATCTTAGAAGGATAAGCCACGAACTTGCTGCTGAATTTAACAGATTAGGTGGAATGCCAGAACAAGAAGGAATGCCAAACCAACCAAATGTTGTTAAAGCAACTGGAAGAATAATTGCACCAACAAAAGACTCAGAACAATGGAGACCATTCCTTGATAAACTAAGGGACCATCTTGATCTTGAGAATAATTATGAACATAGAAAAACATTTGCTTCAGTTCTTTGGGCATATTCTGATCATACTGGTAGCTATGATGCTGAATTATACAATCTTTCTGGGCTTAGTGTTAGATCAAAGCGTGAGGTTGCACCTAATAACCCATTTAGGGGGTTTACATTAAATCAAGAAAACTTTATGGGAATGGATCTTGCTGGCAAATGGCCTATGAGATTTAGAAATGCTATGTTAAGTATAGGAGACACAATAACAAAAGGAGCACTTGCAGCAGGTGGGCCTTTACTTCATGCATCTTATGGTATTAGTCCAGCTTCAGAAATATTTAGAATGCATTCATGGAGATTAGCACATGATGTTCTTAGAATGGATGATCGAGACTGGAATAGAATTCTAAGTGATGTTGATCCAAGAGAACGTGATCAAGTAAGAAGAAACTTTGTTGGACTTGCAATGGAACATGGTGCTTGGCATGTTGTCTGGGACTTTGCAATTGACAGAAACCCATGGAGAACAGAAGCATCTTATGGTGTTCATCAGGCTTGGGGTGGTTTCTTTGGTTTTGGTCCTGGATCTCCTTACGGAATTAGAATGAATGTTCGTCCTTACATGTCAAAATCAGAGTATATTGGGTATATGGCACAACAAGGATGGATACAAAGTATTGCAAGAGTTGCATCAAAACCATACACAGCTGTATTCAGAGGTATTCAGCAGGAAATGCAGGGATATGCATCAAGATGGGACACAACCCCTGATCCATTACGTCATTGGAATTATACTGATGTTAGAAGAATGAGTGCATTAAGAGCATTAGCAAATCCAATATCAACATTTAAAGGTTCTGAATTTAATTGGGTACCAGGAGCACTTGATAGACTTGGGTTCCATCAAACAGCTGAAAGATTCCAAACTAATCTTTCTCAAGGAGCTTGGAGCAGCAGTACAAAATGGTCACACTTAAGTGGTGAAGAGCATTCAAGAGGTTTACTTCAGGGTCCTTTAGATATATTTTACTCAAGAATGGGTGGTGGAGTTTATTCATCTGCAAGAACTGGTGGTGCAAATCCAGCAGTTAGTTATTATGATCCTAGATTCGTTCTTCACACAGATCAACCAGCAGCTGGTTATGCAGTTACTGGTGTTGGTGCACAAAGAGGATTTTATCAAGGCCATGAATATACGGCTTCTCAAGCTTATGGTAAAACAGTAAACAGAGACGTTTCAGATGTTGCAATGTTAATGAGAAGAGAATTAGAGTTAAAAGGATTTGGAGCTGGCCAAAACCCAATTTATGCATGGTTCAGTCCAATTTCTTACATATGGCACAGTGGTATTTACTCATGGGCTGGAATTGGAAACCCTTTCATGCCTTACAAACCTCTTAAGGATATAATGATGGTAGGCAGAACCCATGGATGGGGCGCAGCACTTAAGGAAGCAATACCATTTAGCGGAACCGTCTCATCACTTGCTAATAAAACAGGAACACCTGAATTCAGAAGACAAGCCTTAGCAGCTAAGGTCCAAATGATGATGCCTCAAAATGCTGCAAAAATAATTTCATGTACTTGTGGCAAAAATAGATTAAGAGGCTCCAGATGTACTTACTGTGGTGCAGTTGGATGAAGTTATTGGCTTTTGCAATTGGCTGTTAGCTATTGGCCTTTGGCAATTGGTTGTTGGCCTTTGGCTACTTGCTACTAGCCACGAGCTAAAAGCTACAAGCCAAAACTTTTAATAGGTGGATGGCAGTAATATAATGTATTAATAACCATGAGTTCGGTGTAGAGGTGCAATCCTGAAATGAGAAGTTTATCATTTATTTTATTGATTTTCATATCTTTCTTTTTATTTGCATGTACCCAATCTATGGATGAATATTCCCAGGTTTATGCTGAAGATGATTTTTTCAATCCCACAAACATTATTCCAAATCAATATGATCCTAACAATCCGGAAAGATTATGCACACCTGGTCCATGCGCTTGTTTTGTATGTGAAAAAGCAAGACCATTTTTTGGTATATTTGATTCTCTTGCAGCATCTGATGCAAAATGTTGGCTTGAAACAGATTGTAATATAAATGATTACTCAAGCGCTCTTGGTTCTTCTGCACCTCTTGGTTCTACTGTTGATGACAAATTTATCAAGAGTTTTATGATAGGCGCTCCTTCTGCACAATTTGCTGAAGCAAATGCATATTGTGAAAATCGACTTGATATGAGTGTAAAATGGTTATACGGAACTAATGAAGACTCCTATGCCTCAATTGAGCCTGATAGAGCACAATGTTATCTTGAATATGGAGTTATCCCAGTTTATCTTTTATATACCCAACCCCCAAAACTAGTAGATGGGACAATTGAGCCAAGGCGTGAGTTAGATCTCAGAGATGTTGACAGAGCCCGTGAAATTGCCAGAGCTCTTAATGGCCAAGGGCCGGTTATTATTACTGCTGAAGCTGAATTTAATAGTAGCAATGGAAATGACATAAGCATTGTTGTAGACCAAATTGAAGCAATGAAATCAGAATGTACAAATTGTTTAATTGCACTTGCCCCTCAATATAATGATACTGAAGGAGTTAAACTTGTTTTTGACAGGTTATCTTCACCTGACCGAGTTGATATTGTTGCTTATGGTATTAACACACATTCCCCTTTTTCAAATGCTGATTGTACTGGACCAGCTATTTTCAGGGAAGCAACTAAATTCTCTGAACATATATTATTCACACATAGAAAGCCGACATTGATTACCTATATGTACTTTAAACCAAATGTTCCAACTCCAAACAAAGGATGTGAATGGACTGATTATACTATCTCAGACCCTTCTAATCCACAAAATGCCTACACATTTTTCTTTTCAGGCGGTGCAATGGCAAAACTAGTTACTGCTGGAACAATAGGTGCAGCAATTTATGCATATGATCCAGCTGAATCTGACCCATTCTACTGTCCTGCTGGTGATGACGGAAAAAACAGTTGTGCAGTGGGTAGAAACGAGAATTCATTGAAAAGCTTTTTTTCTCCATGCCAAAACTTTAAGTTGCTCAATATAACTGATCCGAATCAACCTGGTGGATCAGTTTTACGTCCAAGTGGCGAAATACCTATTAATTTTCCTTATGAAAAAGATGCTTATTGTCCAGCACACGCAAGCAATGTTATTTCATTTTTAAGAGGCAGCTTTCAAAACTCAGATATAACAAGACCAATAATCTCAGAATTGAGGCCTCAAAGAGAAGAAAAACTTTCGTGTGATTCTTGTGCAAGAAGGGACGTTGATCGTCCTTTTCCTTTTGCTATAGAAGGCCATCAAACACTTGAAACTAATCAAAATATGAAAAATGCATACTGCGCTTCTGAAGAAGACAAGTCAAATGAGCAGAATGTTCCAAGTAACTTAGCTGGAAGAGGGCCTATTGATTACCAAGAGGTCGGAGCTCTAGTTGACTTTTATTCTGACAAGCGCGATCTTGATCCATACATGGTAAGGGCATTAATCTCTATTGAGAGTTCTTTTGATAAATGTGAACTTAGTTTCTTTGTTCCAATTCAAAACAACTGCAATCCTCTTGATATAACATACGGGACAAACAATCCATCAAGACCTGTTGGCATAGAGGATATCTCAACTATGGAAGATTATCCTGTTGACTCTTTAGATAGAACTAATTGTAATGTTTATATTGATCAACAGATTAATGGAGAACTAGATCGTAGTCCTCCTGGAACTGGCAGGCCAACAATGAAACCATGTGCTTATGGCTTGATGCAATCAATAGAATATTCAAGTGAATTAAGGGATAAAATATTGGATAACCCAGAGGAGTATGCTTTCCTTGATAAAAGAGAGGCACGTGCTGCAGCTGCACGTCCAGAAGATAGGGAAGCAGCCGAAGAATTAACTGCAGCTGAAAGGAATACTATTCAAAGGGTACTTAATGACGAGGTTTACACAGAAGATATTCAGGAATGTTATGGAAAAGACGGAAAGTTCAATCCATTTGATCCTGACGATTCTGCCTGTTGGGGTACTTTTAAACTTAGAAAAAATCTTGATACTGCTAAAACAATTATTACAGGAAAAGAAAGGGACCTTAATCTTGTAGAACCAGATGAAAATGGAGTTTTTCTCCCAACAGCCCCAATTGATGGTGACAAAAAAAGAATTGTAACTTATTATGTTGCTCATGAACTTTATTCTGGAATATGGAATGTTGGTGAGAATGCTACAGACCCAGATGGTGTTTCTCATCAGATAATACCTACAGGTCAAACATGGATTGATGATTTTGTCAGGCAAAAAACCTATACTGCAGAAGCTGTTTGTGCATGTGAACGAACCGACCCTAGTACTGGAGCATGCTTAGAGCTTCATGATTTCTCAGAAAGACTTGGTTGTGAAATCGATAGTGATGGCAATGTTATGCTTAACGAAGATGCTGCAAAGTGTAATGGCCAGTCTGATTTTTTTGTTTATATGGAACAGTGTGTTTATGATGTCCAAAAAAGAAGGAAGTATAGCGAGTATGAAATTGAGGGGGATCCAGTTCACCCTGATGCTGGAATGAAAAAAATAAAAAGTTACAAGACCTTAAGTGAACCTTTTGAGCCTAATCCTAGTGATCCTAGTACTGGTACAGGCGGTTGTAGACACTCAACTTGTCCTTCTCCTAGCTTGAGAAGCATCTATTTAGAGTGTAAAGCATTAATTGATCCTGCTCCACCTGGAGAAAGCTGCTGGAAAGAAGATCAAAGAATATGTGATTTAGGTTGTGTGGAGAGATCAAATAGCGCAAGATCAGGTTCTTCTCCTAGTGGCGGTACTACGTCTCCCCCCTAATCTATATTTTTTTTCTAAATAGTTATGGTAAAAACTTTTTATTCTTAATTTTATCCCTAATATACTCCCCAACGAACGTCAATCTTTCTCCCTGCAATGCATCCTGCTCTATTTTTTTCTTTGTTTTAACCACTTTCTTTAGATTAGAAACCCATTCCTTATGTTGGTTAACCCATGGATAAGTTAGCATTTCCTCAGCTCTTTTTACGTCTACTTCCTTCGCATTAATTGTTAATTTTTGTAGGAACTTAAATTCCTCTATATCATCCATTGTAACCCCAAGGAATTTTGCTTCTGGAACTGCAAAATCTCTGCCAAGGTAAGCAAGGTTCATACTGCCTGTTTTTATTGTCCAATAAATATACCATCCCCATGCATCACAGTCCATAAAGCAATAAACAGGCAAACCAAAATCTGCTAATTTTCTTAACAGTCGTCTTGTGCCTCTTGATGCTTGGCCTTTTGGCGTTACTAAAATACAATTATCCTTTTTCCAGAACTTGTCCTCATTTAATCTTTGCCATAGGGCGTCTTTTTCCACTACTAATACATATTCCGCCTTAACCTTTTCAAATTGAATATCATTATCAACATCAGATGGTATCATCCATCCTGAACGACCTTGTTTAGACAAATCAATGACATTTTCTTCGCCACCAAAATTGTCTCTAATCAGCATGTTTCCAGCAACAACCCCTTTTCTATCTGTAGTAAGATTTAAGTCCTCTCTTTTAATCTCAAGCGCCACTTCAAGATCTTCAACTAATGCATTTGATTCTGATTGTTCAGTAAACAGATCCTCATCCAGATTTTCTCCTAAACTAAATTTCAACTGATAATAAAGACCTCTGATACTTGTATGTAAATCTTGTTCTACAAATGATTTTGTTTTTGCAGCTATTGCAACAGTTTGCATAAACTTTCTCGCACCGCCAACTGAAAGGAATTTTCTTGTTTCTTTTTTATCTCCCATTCGCAAGCATCCAACTCCTTCATCATAAATAGTATTCCCTCTTGATCTAATTGTTGTTTCAAACGTTGGCCCTTTGTTATCTTCAATCTCTTTAATCATCTCTTTGCCTAATTCTCCTAATTTTTTTGATGTTTTTTTATCACTCATTATCTTCACCTATCTCTTCTTGTTCTGGTTCATTTTCTTGGTTTTCCTCTTCATCGTCTTCATTAGTTAAGTTACTGGTATACTTTTCTTCTACGATTTTCATTAGTTTTTCTTTTATCCCCTTTTCATTTTTTGTTTCTGAAAGAGAAGCCAAATCACTTGCTAACTGTTCAACGTACCTTTCTATCAACTTTTTCTTATGTGCAATTTCGTGTGCTCTTCTTTTACCAGATATATGTACTTGAATCTTGCGTGCAGATTCCATTACAGTATTCTTTATTTCATCCATTATCTCTTCTTCTTGCGATATTGCCTGTTTTCCTGCAGTAGTATAAGGCACATAAACGCTTACTAAATTCACAAGTACAACTATTGGTTCTTCCTCAAAATCTTTTAGGTTATATCTTTTCCAGTCAACTGATTTTACAGTTTCAGTTATAGCACAACCACCTGAGTCAAATAGCAGCGGTACTCTATTTGCGAACCTCATAACCTCTCCTTTTTTACCTGACTCCTGAACCCCGCCTCCAAATGCAATTGCTGCTTCAACTGCAAATGCAATTCCTCCTTGATATATTTTTGGGTTTCTTTCGGTAACGATCAAAAATTCTGGGTTAAAGATATTCTGAAAAGATTTTTCTACCTGTTCCTTTCCTATTGGTACAATCGAGTCTGTTGCTGGCGCAATCCACTTTACCTCTTTAAATGCCTTTACTAATTTTTCTGCTTCTTCCCAACTCAATTCCATTGGATTTTTATTAAAATCCAGATCACTAACAATTGCTTCCAGTTCCTTAATTTTGTTAGCACTTACTCTTGTGAGAGCATTTTGTAAGAATGAAGATATTTTTGTCGAATCCTTTTCTCTTTTTGCCATGTCAAGCAGATCATGCGCACCAATTCCTAGGGGATGTGGTTGTACCTCTTTTGGGTGATGCGGGTTTTGGTCAACAGAGCGCGGAAATAGCACAAGTTCTCCATTTGGTTCTGTTAGTTCTAATTTAATATGTGGATTTGCTAGCGCAGTTCTTCTTAAATATTCATAAACCCCATAATTACTTCTCTCATATCTTACTTCTTTGAATTCTCCTATATAGGTTAGACCATGTTTTTCCTGATCACAGTCTTCTTCAGTTAAATCAATTAACTCGGCCCTATTGTTTTTGAAATTTATTCCAACATTGCATTCAACCTTTTTTCCTTTGTAATATGAAATTGCATGAACTGTTTTTCCAGTTGTTAACAAAGCGTACATAGTACATGCTGAACATCCGATTCCCTGTTGTCCACGTTGCTGTATATACCTATGAAATTTTGTTCCTGCCAACATCTGGCCAAGTGCCTTTCCAATGAGTGTTTTAGGGAGGCCTGGCCCATTATCCTCTACAAATACCCTATAATGGTCCTTATCCAATTCTTCAATTTTGACTATGATTTCTGGTAGTATTCCGTTTTCTTCTGCTGCGTCCATAGAATTTGTAACTAATTCATGGACAATTGTAGTCATTGACCTAACCTTTCCTGAAAATCCTAACATCTGTTTGTTCTTTTTAAAGAATTCAGCAATTGAGTGTTCTCTGAAATTTTTTGCAATGTCATCCTGTACCATAAGAATACCGCTCTTTATTTCATGTTGAAGTTTAATGGGAGTATAAGGGTTTCTTGCTGTATATTTAAAATTCTTTTGTGCGGGTCGTACACATTTTTAAATCATTAGGCCCTCTGCAAAGACAATCTATCTGCAAACATCTTTCTTTTTATCTTTGATAAATAAGTAAACAATGATGTAAATCTTGCACCTCTTAATATTAGTTCGATGGCTTCTCTTGCATATTCAATAGAATCTATTTTGGATATTATCCCAATAGTATTCCCGTAGACACACAAGTAAGAATCAGTCGCATCCTCAATATCCTTTTTTATTTTTCCTTTGTCTCCTATCACTCGTGCTTTCATTCTACCTATCGCATTTTCGTTTCTTAAGTATTCTTTAAGGTTTAATAGAACAAATTGCAGGTCTTTTGTAATTATTCTTGTTGCAATCTTTGGATCAAAACCTCTTCCGATTGCTCTGATAACGTCTTTTGCGAAATAAACTTCAGATTCTTCGCCATCTATGCTTACTTCGCTCTCTTCGTTAATACTAATCTTTATTTTGCAAATTTGCTCAATTCTTTGTTTTGCTTTTTTCAAAACTTGAATTCTCTCATCAGGTACTTTTATTATCTCCATTTTTCTCTCCTTTCTTCATTATTCTCAAGAGTATTTTTTTAATCTCTTCATTAGTTTCTATTCGCTCTCTCATCTGTGCTGCCCTTACTATCTTATCATTTATGTTTTCGCTAAGTATCATAGCAGCCATTTTTCTTGCTTCTTCATCCCAGTGATTAAGTAAGCTTATCAATGTGGTTTGTACAATCTCATCATCCTTAATTGCAGTTAGTGCATTTATTGCATTATACTGGTTTTGTTCAATATCTGATTTTGCAATTATCAGAAGTTCTTTTTTTAGACTCTGTATAAACTCTTTGTTGCTTAAATCTGAAACATATGCAGTGGTGCATTCAGTTAAATACCTATCCCTAATCATTCTTGACAAATATTTTAGCAATTTATCCTTATATTTTGAATTTTCTGAAAGTTTATTAATTGCAAGGACAATCGGAGCTCTTGCTACTTTTTTGACTTCATAGCTTTCGGACAGAAATTCCATAAAAGCATCTTCCCAATCTTCGTCTAATAATAGCATTAAGGTATAAAGGGCAGTGAAGTTCACGCTAAGCCCATAATATGCTCCTTCTGGGTTGACAATAGTACTTACGCTTATTCGTATAAGTCCCATTCTTGAGTTTTTATGTCTTTCAATCAGCTCTCTTGGAATCTCCTTTTTTGTGGCGTACAATCCCATTATCTCCCAGAAAACGTCTCTTAAATTAACGTCTGGTTTACTTGCAAATTTTGTCAGTTTTAGTTTTGGAGGTAGTATATCATCTACTATATCGTCGTCTCCTCCATGAATTGGAGCCTGTTTTTCTTGTTTTTGTTCTGGCATTGTTACCCACTGACCTACCACTAATTGTCTTTATCTAATATTATTAGAAGCATAGATTTCTTATACATTTTGTCAGTTGATTAGGGGGAGTCTAAAAATTAGTATAAAAAAACAAAAAAGCCACCATCATGAATTTCATTCATGTGGTGTTTTGAAATTGAAAAAATTTCAAAGCCACCGGTGAGAATTGAACTCACGACCTCGTCCTCCCCAGCCCTTTTTCTTAAGAAGAAAAAGGTCTAGGGCTAACCCCAAAAAGAAGTGGGTAACCCTAAGGACCAGAGGGTTCGTATTTCTTTTGAACCCTGGGGCCTTTTCTTTTTTAAAAAGAAAAGGGGCCATACCAAGGACGCGCTCTACCGACTGAGCCACAGTGGCAGAAACTTTCTTTAGAAAAGAAAGTTTCCTATTGAACAACTATTCGTTCAATGGACCATTGAAATCAAAGATTTCAATAGGTCATCAAAGAAATCTTTTAAAGAGTCACCAAAAAAGCATTATCAAAACGTTTGAGTACAAATCATTAAAAACCTAGAAGATTGTTTCGTGACAAGCAGGGAACAGGTTTACCGTTCCCTTTTGATGGGAGTTATGGCCCATCAACGCACATTAAAAAACTTATTTGTTTTAACATCTGATAAAGTGATATTTATGGAACGAAACGAAATTATCTTATCCTGTAACTATAAGGAATTGAAAATAGGAAAGCATTATGTCTTTGAAGGCAGCCCAGATGGAAAGGTTTTTTCAGGGGTTCTTTCTGCACTTTCTGATGAAATTGAACAAAAAGCATTTGAGTGGTCCGGAATTGATACTAAAAAAATCGATGAGATTGTTTCTAAATGCGGAGGAATTGGCATCAGGGGTGTTATCTCTGGGTTGATGAATATAAAAAGGTCTGATTTGTTGCCTGGTGCAAAAAATGAACGTGGGATGGTTCCAATTGCAGAAAGTTATTTCCTTAATAAACTATTCAAAAAATGTATTGTTGGTATAAGACCTGAACCTAACACCTCATGTAAGTTTACAAAAGAAGACCCAAGCAATGTTATTTTTATAGGTAATATAAAACCTTGGTTTGCTGTAAGAAAAATAGTTGTTGACAATAAAACCCAAGCATATGAAGTCTCAGGTACTCTCTCAGCAATTAATTTTACAATTACTAACAAATCATTTGAGTTTTTGAATCTTGGCTCTGATTCTGACATTTTCTCTTGTGGCACTGGAGCAAGAAAAAGTTTTTCTGCTTTGGCTGATGCTTTTAAACAACTTGAGGAAAAACTAAAAGTATGTAAATACGACTCAACTTATGTTGCATACGCATGTCTGCAAACATGTGCAAATGTTGGATTTAAGAAAGGAGTTCCTGGCTATATGCCATATGCTAATGCATACGTAATGGAAGATAAATATCCTGATCTAAAAATAAAAAAACCAAAAGGCAGGATGGCTAAGGGATAAAAAATGAATGAAGCAGTTGGTCACGGAAAGGTAATTCTATTTGGTGAACATTTTGTTGTTCATGGCAGTCCGGCTATTGCATTAGGGATTTCATCAAAAGCAATTGTTGAATTGGAAAAGTCCGACTCGATCCAATTTGCAACAGATGTTCAAGGAACAATACCGGAATTAACAGGCAAAGCAATTGCTAATGTTATGGGAGCAATGAGCATACAAGACAAGTTCAAGATTTTTTTAACTGGCGATTTACCTACTTGTGGGGGGCTTGGCTCATCAGCAGCTTTTTGTGTTGCATTGGTTCGGGCATTTGATGGTTATTATAATATGAAATTATCTCAAGAAGAAGTCAACAAATTTGCATTTGAGGGGGAGAAGGCATTTCATGGTAATCCATCTGGAATTGATAATATTATCGCAACCTATGGTGGTGCAATTGAATATACAAAGCAAAAAGGTTTCAAACAAATCTCAATTGAAAAACCGTTTTACCTTGCTATTGGGATTACCGGATGCTACAGCCCAACAAAAAAAATGGTTGAAAAGGTCCACAGGTTCAAAGAATCTGATGAAGGGTATTTTCAAGAACTTTATGATAGGGCAGTTGATATTGTAAAAAGAGGAAGAAAGGCGCTTGCAACTGGAGATGTTAAACTAATTGGTGAATTAATGAATGAAAACCATTCTTTGCTTAAAGAAATTGGAGTTTCTGTTGACCTTAATGAGGAAATTATAAGAAAATTTTTAGATGCTGGTGCATTAGGTGCAAAAGTAACTGGTGGTGGAGGAGGAGGTTGTTGCATAGCATTAGCAAAAGATGTTGATCATGCACATAAACTGCTCAAAGCAATTAAACCATTTGATGGATTTGTAACTGAAGTAAATTCTACTTAATAACCTAACCTCGCCATTTGAAATTCAGTTGATGAATTTCAAATATTTGAACTTACTTCGTCAAGTTCAAACCATCTGGAGATGGCGCTTGATGTTTCTTCTTACACGGCAATGTCCCATATTTAGGAATACTGTCCATTCCCTTAATTGTTTTCTGTTTCTTAATTTTCTTTTTGTACGCCCGTTATTCCGAGCACCGGTTCAAACCGGCGAATTCAGGTTAATAAGTTCCTATTTCAAATTTATCTAAAACATTTTCCATGATTGGTTTGTATTTATCCAATTTGCTTTTCTCAATTGCGTAATGCAACCTGTAAACCCATTCATCATTCCTAAAGAAAATTGTTTTGTAATAAACTCCAA
>DATDTS010000037.1:0-2207 GCA_035290745.1 Candidatus Bilamarchaeaceae archaeon
CTAAAGTCCATAAAAGCATTTAATAGTTTCCATTTTAAATGTTTATGTATGAAACATTTGCTTTCTGAGGTATTAAAAAATATCAGTCCAAGTACAAGAGAGGTTAGAGAAGAAAAGAAACTTGCAAGTGATTTGATTAAAGAAATAAGGAAAAAAACCCCAAAGGACAGCGAGGTTGTACTTTTAGGCTCAGTTGCTAAGGAAACCTTTCTAAAAGGCTCAAATGACATGGATATTTTTATTTTACTTAAAAGAAAAAGAACCAAAAAACAACTTGAAGAAATCGTAAGAAAAATTGCCAAACCATATGACCATAAGATAGCCTATGCTGAGCATCCATATGCACAAGTGTATACTAAAGGAAGAAAAGTGGATATAGTGCCAGCTTACAAATTAAAAGACATAAAACAAAAGATGAGTTCTGTTGACAGGTCCCCTCTTCATACTATTTATATAAAAAAGAATCTGAAGAACAAACCAGACGTTCTTCTCCTTAAAAAATTCTTAAAATGCAACGGATTATATGGAGCAGAAATAAAGATAGAGGGGTTTTCTGGATATCTTTGCGAACTTTTAATATTAAGACACAAGAGTTTTGTAAACCTTGTTAAAAACGCTGCAAAATGGAAAGGAATGGTATTTATAGATCTAAAAAAGAAGTACAACAAAAATGAAATATCAATTATATCCAATACGTTTAAGTCTATATTTATTGTTATTGACCCAACTGACCCTAATAGAAATGTGGCAGCGGCAGTATCACATGAAAAATTCGGAGAATTCATATCTCTCTGCAAAAGATTTGTAAAAAAACCAAGTAAACTATTCTTTTTCAGAAAGCCAAAAACATTTGAAGAAAGGACAATTGGATTTGAAAAATGTTATGTTGTGACAGTAAAAAAACCAGATATCCTGGATGACATACTGTGGGGTCAGCTAAAGAAATTGGAAAGACAACTGATACAATTCCTAGAAAATAAAGAATTTAGAATAAAGAAAACGTTGCTAGATGATTCAAAGGATATTAGAATTGCAATTGTTTTTGATAGTTTAAAATTATCAAAAACAAGAATAATAAGTGGCCCTCCACTAGGATATAAAGATAATGAACTCAGTTTTAGAAAAGCTCACGAAAAGAAAAAGATATTCGTAAAAGACAACAAAATTTTTGCAATAGTGCCAAGAGAAATAACCTATGCAGAAAAAGCATTGGAAATGTTTTTCAAAGAGCATCAACTTCCTTCTTATTTTACAAAAAAGGATATTTGGATAAAATTAAACAAATAGCTTGAGTATTGAGTCAACATGCGAGCACCCACCATCCGTCACAGACGGATGGCAGGAACACGTTGTGTTCCTGACTGTCGTGAACACCATGTGTTCACTCCATGGCATGCTCGCTTTGCTCGGGATGCTCGCTATTGTTGACAGCTATGGATTCCTCCACTATGCCCTTCAGAGAAACCACCAGTCAAATAGACTGGTGGAATTGAACCGCTACAGGTCGCTTTCTGGGGGTGGATCAGGAAGCCCGATTGTTCTCCGAACAATGGGCCCATGGAACGAAGTTCCATAGGGAACCTGAAACTGGGGAGGGGCGCTCCCCTCCGCGGTTCGGATTAAACTATAACAACAAAAACTATATTGGCTTTTTCTAATTCCACTTATATACACAACCAACTAAGTAATTCCGATTTCATTATCTGAGAGTTACCTCGTTTGGTTGTGGATAGTTGATCCAACTTATTTAGTTGGATCAGTATAACCGAGAGTTTGTTTTTGGTTTCGTTTTCCCAACCGTTTCTTGGGATATTGTCGAACGGATAGATGTTGGTCTACGAACAGAAGTATAGTTTTTTTATTTCCTTTTGAATTCCAAAGGCAACTATCCGATATATACAAGTCTCACCAATTTGTTCAAATCCAATATTGACACCTTTATATTCTTCACTGAATTCTTGTTCATCAATCCAGTTCTCAAAATTTATTCCGTCTTGTTTTGTTGTCATTTTTTGTTTTATAAAATATTCTGAAAGTATATACAGCCTATCAAAACTAGTTTGTTTTTCACTGCTTTTTTCAATATTTGATTTTAGATACGTGATAATGTTTAAACCATACATTAGTATCAATAGAATTGCCAGCATGTTAAACAGTGTGTCAAAAATGATAAATCCATTTTTGGTATTTGAATTAGACAGATTCTT
>DATDTS010000038.1:0-22921 GCA_035290745.1 Candidatus Bilamarchaeaceae archaeon
CTATTTAAATAAGCTGTTTCATCTTTCTATTGTTGGAGGTTATTTAATGGTCAAAGATTGTTGTAAAAAAGATACAGAACCAAAAACAGCAGACAGTTCTGTAAAAGATGAGAACAATATAGAAGAAGTTGGAAAAGATTACAATCTGGTTATGCTTGGTTTGTTAATTGTTCTAGGAGCTTTACTAGTGTATAATCAATTACAAATAAACTCATTTGGAGATCAAATTTCAAAGCTAGGTTCCGGATCCTTAAGTTTGGCAAGTACCTCAAGTGCTACTAGTTCAAGCAGTAAAAGCGCTACATTATCTGAGTCAGTAGTCCCTACAGGTACTCCAGAAGTTTATGGAAGCGAGTTAGGAGTAAGTTATGATGATGTAAGTCCGCAAGACCAGCAAAAGGCAAATGCAGCAATTACAAAACTTGGACAACTTGATCAGACAATTGAGCTTGAAGGTGACAATTTGGATAGGTACATTAGTGTAGTTAGTCAAATAAGCTGTGAATATTGCTGTGGGGCAGATTCTATAATCTTCTCAAGCGGCAAACCAGCATGTGGATGTGCCCATTCTTATGCTATGAGGGGCTTGGCAAAATATTTAATCAAGGATCACGGTTCGGAATTCACGGATGATGAAATTCTTGAAGAATTAGGAAAATGGAAAACATTATTTTTCCCAGGTCAGATCACTGCCAAGGCTAAAATTTTAAAAGAGCAAGGAATTGAACTAAATTATATAAATCTTGCTTCAAACAAGTACAGGGATATAGAAAAAGGTGCATCTGGAAGTGGAATGGTAGGAGGTTGTTGACGTATGATATCTAAAGAAGTAATTATTGGACTTTTGATCATTCTTGTATTGATTTCTGCAGTACAGGCATATCAAATTGGGGCACTTAATGAAAAAATTAAGAGTAAGATAAGTATTGGAGTTTCATCTGTAAGTAGTGGAACTTCAGCACCAAATCCAGCACCTGAATCGTCAACCTATCAAGGAATGGTAGGAGGATGCTAATCTTTTTTTATTTTTTCTAGCGGTGTAAAAATGGATAAATTTCAAAAGTGGTATTATGTTTATTTGGCAATAATGTTACTTTTAAATCTGACCATTATTCTTACACCAATATTTGCACACCTTAATCTTGATAATGAGGCATCTTTTTTCTATAATTTTTATGTTCCGACCTGTCATCAATGGATTTACCGTTCAATGTGCGTATTTGATAATTACTCAATTGGAGATTGCATTGAACAGGGCGAAGAAAACAACTCAAATATATTTACAGAGTATACAAACGATGGCATAGGGTACAACGGCACTTTTTACTATTCTAGAAATCAAATTGCAAGAATGAGGGCTGAAAAGGTTGAGAGGGATGGGTCAGTTGGCTATAAATTCCCAAACGATGCAAGAAATATGGGCATTTGGCTTAGTATGTTGATTGGAGGTATCTATGTTTTGAGAAGAGATCCAAAGGTTTTTCCAGCAGGGATTTGGTTTATACTGGCAATTGTTCCACTTGGTATAGATGGAATCACTCAGATGTTGGAATTAAGGGAAAGCACTAATCTTATTCGGTTTTCAACAGGTTTGATTGCAGGTTTGGGAATGTCATTCTACATCTACCCAATAATCCACGACTTAACCAGAAAAAGGAAATAAATTTTTTTTATAATATGTTAACCTAATAAATTGCATTCATTTAAAAGATTAATAGGGCGATACTATGAATATGGAATTAAATTTAAGGAATCTTGGCAGGTTTTTATTAGTTATTTCTGTTTTGCTCTTCATATTTCTAATATTAATCAAAATAAATTTTGACGAGCAAGGAGCTTATTTATGTGAAACAGTTGATAAAGCCACTGATTTGGATATGGTCGATTGTCCTGCACATAATAATCCAACCTCTTGGATAATCTTTATAGCATTTGGAGTTGTATTTCTTGTTTTTGGTGCGGGAATATATTTGTTAATCTCTTCAATAAAAAGAGAAAAAACTGATCAGAAAGTAGAAGAAAAAAAAGATTTCACCCAAATAGATCTCTCAAGTCTTGATGAAGAAGAGAAAAAAATATACGAATTATTAAAATTCAATAAGGGATCAATGTACCAGAGTGACCTAGTTAAGGAAATGGGATTTACAAAGGTAAAAACAACACGAATTCTTGATAGGATGGAAAATCATGAAATTCTTGAAAGAAAAAGAAGGGGAATGACAAATATAGTTGTTCTAAAATGAGTCTTGCAGTGGAATCACCTCTTTTGTATCATTTGTTTATACATTCCTTTTATTGGGCCGCAAGAAGTATGAACTATTTTTATTGATAATGGTCTCGTCAAATATTAGAAATGCACTAGGGGGGGAGATCAGATAAGCCGTTAAATGAGAGGGGGTGTCCCCCTCGCGTTTTCGGTGAAACTA
Source organism: Candidatus Bilamarchaeaceae archaeon (assembly GCA_035290745.1). Lineage (GTDB taxonomy): Archaea > Micrarchaeota > Micrarchaeia > Anstonellales > Bilamarchaeaceae > DATDTS01. The sequence continues at coordinate 2,427 of DATDTS010000038.1, forward strand.
GTTTCATCATTATTTAAATAAGGTGTTTCAGGCCATTAGCGTATGTGATATTATGTTATTGCTGGCAATTCTTTTGACTTTGGTGCTAATAGGCAGTGCTTACGCACATTGTCCTTTATGTACAGTTGGGGTGGCTGCAGCTGCTGGAGGAGCAACTTTATTAGGAGTGAACATAGCAGTAATAGGTTTATTTATTGGTGCATTTGCAGTATCAACTGGCTGGATGGTAGCAAATTTAATTAAGAAAAGTTTTGTACCAATGCAAAAAACCCTTATTATAATGGGATCTTTTGCATTGACAATTCTTCCAATCTCTCCAATTGTTGGGCAGAGCAATGTCCCCTTCTCGGTTTTTTTAACTGGAGAGTATGGAACATGGCTAAATACAACTTATGTTTTTGATTTATTTATAATAGGTAGCATTATCGGAGGTTTAATGGTTTCAATAACTCCTTGGTTAAGTAGAAAAATAACCGATTTGCGCAAGAAAACATTGCCTTTTCAGGGAGTTATTTTGACCTTGATCATGTTGCTTGTTTCCTCTGCCTTACTTCAAATTAACTTATGAGGTGAATTTATGGATTCTGGAAAAATAATTGGATATAGGCTTGGTGCGCTTTTTGCCGGGTTATCTCTAGTATGTGCCATAATAGTTTATGCTGCACCGGACTTTGCGCCTAGTATTTTGGAATATCTAACACATAGCACTTGGCAATTTACTATAAGGCCGTTTAACATTATTGAGGTTTTTATAGGGGCAGGTTTGTGGGCGATTATAGGACTGTTGGTTGGTTTTGTTTTTTCAGGAATATGCAATTGTATAAAATGTAATCCAAAAAAATGAGGCTGGTTGCTTGAAGGTGAAATAATGGAAAAAGAAGTTAAAGATTGGTTAAAAAAAATAGAAAAAGTGAAGAAGGGAGAGGTTGATCTATCTCGTGACGAAGACCTTAGCATAGCTTTGATGAATTTGATAAGCTTAGAAGAGCACTTTTATTTTACAGCTATGAAAACAGACGATCAAAAGTATCTGGATATGCTTTACTCTGTAAGGGAATTACGAAAGAAAATGCTAAAGAAAATAGTAACTAATCCAAAAGGTGAGGAATGGTGTATAAGCAAACATTTACTTGCTTCAAGCATGCGTTTGATTGAAGTTGGAACAAAAGAGCTTTCTAAAAAAGGAACTAAAGAAGCAAATCCTTTTTTTAAGTCAGCATTTGACCTTTATTCATTATTTTTTGCAATAAATTTAGGTATGATTGATTCCAAAAAATTGGAACAAAATCAGAAATTAGAAGAAGAAAAAGGAATTATGAGCAAATTTTCCAAGGCTATAAAGAGCTTGGTTGATTGCTGTAAAGAATGGTAGGTGAAAAGAATGGCAGGTGGAAAAATGATAAGAAAGAGAAATGTAATATTAGGATTGTTTTTATTTTTTATTTTGATTGTGGCAGGATGCACCTCTTCGGGTGATGGCAGCAGCTCAAATGGTGCAAAGGTAAAAGCAATAGTCTACAAGTCTCAAAGCTGTGGCTGTTGTGGCCAATATGTCGAATATCTCAAATCAAAAGGATTTGAAGTAGAGGTTAAACTTACTGAAAATATGGATACTATAAAAAACCAGTATAATATACCTGTTAATATGCAAAGTTGCCATACTACAGTTATAGGAAAGTATTTTGTTGAGGGGCATATGCCTTTTGAAGCTATCAACAAACTTCTAAGTGAAAATCCAGACATTAGCGGCATTGCACTTCCAGGAATGCCTTCAGGAAGTCCTGGTATGCCTGGACCACAAGCAGAGCCTTTTATGGTTTACTCAATAAAAGATGGAGTATCAACTCCCTATTTTACAATGGGGGGATAGAGGCGTTCTAACTTAAAACGGGGTAAGAAAAAATGAGGAACTTAGCAATTCTTTTACTTTTTTTACTATTTTTTGGTTGCACGTACAATGAAAAAATAGATGAAGATGTGAAATCAAACTCCACAATCTCTTACAATTTTTCTTATAAAAACATAACTGTAGAAGAATTTGATGAGCAATTGAAAAACAAAGACTTTTTTCTTGTAGATGTTCACACTCCTGAACAAGAACACATAAATGGAACTGATCTCTTCATTCCTTACGATCAAATTATACAAAGAATCAGCGAACTGCCTCAAGATAAAGATGCAAAAATAGTTCTTTATTGTAGATCTGGAAGAATGAGCGAAATAGCTGGTGAAAAATTGGCTGAGAAGGGTTATACTAATATCTACAACGTTCTTGGAGGGAAAAAAACGTATGATAATCTTACTCAGGAATTAAAAAAAGAAGAGCGTGAGCTTATCTATGATCAAACTGCCCCAGAAGAAGGCATTAACTTGTCTATAAAATGGGCTGACATAGGTCCAAAAATAATTCAAAGCGGGGCACTTGATTATGATATATTTGAGGAGCTTATGAAAAACAATGGTCATTCACTTACTGATGATCAAAGACAAATCTTATTATATGGAAGTGATCAGTACATTACGATTAACCGAACTAACAATCTATTTTTACTTGATGTTATGTGGGCATTTGGTTTGGTAAACAACAATTCAATTCTCTACAATGGGGCTATAAGCAATTCTCAGACAAATAAAAACAATTTTGCAAGTACTGGGGGGTGGCCACTTGGAAAAAAACCAGGCGGGGAACTTCTTAGTTCATCTAATATACTAATACTAACTCAAGAACAACAAAAGAAAGTTGAAACAATTACAAGCAACGTATATCGTCCATGTTGCAATAACCCAACCTCTTTTCCAGATTGTAATCATGGAATGGCATCACTTGGGCTTACTCAATTAATGGTCTACAACAATATGTCTGAAGATGACATCTATAGAAACCTACTTTATGCAAATAGTTATTGGTTCCCAAGAACTTATGTTGATATTGGGCAGTACTTAAAGGAACAAGGAAAAGATTGGGATAGTGTTGATGCAAAAGAAATACTTGGATTTGATTATTCGAGTTATTCTGGGTATGCAAGTATCAGATCCAGACTACAAAATAGTTCAATTGTTTCAAGTGATGCAAGTTGTGGAGCTTAAAACCTCAATTATTTTAATACCTTCATAACAAAATAATCTTATGGGTGGCCCATTCGCAATTCCTGAAGCTGTTGCAGCTCTTCAATTAGGTGCAATTCCTACCATAAGTAATGAAACATTAGTTTCAATTCTCCCAGAAGCATATAGAACAAAAGCAATTGGAATGCTCCAAAGACTTGAGGAGAAAGGTGCCAATGTAAAACAGAAGAGAGATTTTGTAGAAACTCTTAAGATTGCAACTGACCATTTAAAAGAACAAAAAAGAATTGACATTGTAGTTGATTTTCTTGATGCAGTGAGCAAAAGAGAAAATTTTACACCTCAGATGTTAGGGCCAATTAAAGTGGCTTGTGAAATGGAAAAGGAAAACATAGATTATGTACTTCCTATGGTTTATTTTGCAATTAAGAATCCAAATGTTAAACCAGAGGAGGTCACAGAGGAATTCACAAAAAATATTGTAAAATTGTTTAGATTCATGAATGAAGGAATACATCCTGTGGACGGTCAATTTTCTATTAACAGCTATCACGTCCTGAGTGGATTAATGAGAAACCAGAACTTTGATCCAAGAAATGTGGATATGCAGTTTATGAAAAGTTTTAGGAAAATGTGCGTCTTCTTTTTAATAAAGGCAAGAGGTGATGCTGAGAAAGTAGATCTCGAACAACTTAAAAAAACACAAACTGAAATCTCTTATGCATTACACAAATTGTTTTCAAATCCCCATTATCAAATGAATATGCTATGGACTGTAGCTGATATGTCAAATAAAACAAAATTCCCAGAGCATTTTGTTAAATCCATAGATTCTTTTAATGAAATTCTTGATAACCCAATTGGAACAAGACTTGTTGAATTAGCAAAATTAGCTATAAACAAAGTTGAAGGTTTTTATCTTGATCTAACTTTGTCAGCTTTGAACAGACTTTTTCAAAATCCAAATATTGATGAGAGGCTTTTAGACAGTGTTGAGGCAATAATAAAAAATCAAGAACGTCCAGATTTTTGTTTAAATCTTATAAATTCAATATTAGAAAAAAAAGATGACAAAGCGATTGATAATATCAACTGGATTGTTTCAAATGCAGGTCAAGACATTTTATTTCCACTTAGAGTATTCCTAGCTGCCACTGAAAATCCAAATATCTCAATAGACCAGAATTTTCTAAGAAATGCTGTTGAAAGTGGAAAAAGAATAAGATCAGCTCAAATGGGTGACACTTATCTAAACGATATGGCTATTGATTGTTTTGTATCATTAGTGAAAAACAAGAATTTTTCTTCTTCTGATTTGACTCCAGAAATTACTAGACGCATATCTGAAATAATTTTATTAGCAAAATCAAAATTACAACTGCAAACACCACTTGAAGAAGGCGGCAATGTTGTTCTTTTTGACAGGGTTGTTCCTGCACTTTTTTCTAATCCAAATTTAAGAAAAGATATGGTAACAAACAATATTGCCGATAGACTGTCAGATGCGCTTAATTATATTGATGCTCATGCACATAGCAGAGTTTCAACATCTCAACATTTGGCAGCTTCATTATCAAATCCAAATTTCGACATTTCTATATTTTGTAGTTCTACAGGCAAAGAGGCACTTGAGTTTGTAGGAAGGGTGGTCAAAATCCAAAATTCGGATTCTTCAAAACTAATAGGATCAGATGGAAGATGGTCAAGGCAAGGTGAATCCATGATAATTGAACTCTCAAGATCAAAATCAATTGATCCTATGAAACTTATTACAATTGAAAATTACAGAAATTTAGCTTATTTCTTTGATGTAATCAAGCCAGAGGATTCAGGTGAGTCAAGCGAATTTATAGAATTTCAAATAAATGATGCACTTAAAAGTTTTCTTAAAAACGAAAGATTAACTCTTGATGTAATCGATCCAAAAATTGCACAAAGAATAAGATCAATGGTTTTATCAGTTGCTAAAAAAGCTGGCAAGGACAAGAAAAAAGCACTGGCTGATTTGAATATAATATTAAACTCAAAAGATTTCAATCCAATTAACCTTGGTTCACTTGAACTTCTTGTTAAAGAATCTAACAAGGATGATATTTCAGAACTTTTAAAATCAACCTCTGGAATGCTAAGTGTTGGAATTGATGAAATGAAACTAGCGTTCAATAACATTGCATTTAATTATGAAAATACAAAAAAATGGATGGCTGAAAAGGGAATAAAAGAACAAGATATAAGGAGAGTCATTAACTTCTCGTATGCCCTTCAAGTTATAGGTGAAAAGAAAACCTATGATCTTTATAAGCGTTCAAATGTTGAGTACTTTGGTAGATACACAAAACCAGTGCTTGAAGAGGCACACAAATGCCTTGATCCCGGATATAGGAAAGGCGAGCCAGTTCTATTTGCTGCATTTGCAAAATCTGACTGGAATGGAGCATTTTACAGGTCAGGTGAAAAAAGCCTTTCTGGTCTTCTTAAATATTATAGGATAAGCCTTGTTGAAACTGGAAATGAAAAGGAGTTTTATGATTTTGTAAGAAGCACAGGAGAAACTTATGGCAAGATTGAACTTTCAGTAGTTGGTGGCCATGGTACTGAATCTTCGGTTGAACTCGGTGGTAAAGATGAAGAAGAATCCTCTCTTGATTTATTGGATAGGACAGATCTTCAAAACCTAAAATCTTATTTTGTTGAAAAACCAACTTTTGTTTTCAATTCATGTTCCACTGGCAAAAGAACTGATGGAATTGCAGCACTATTTTCAGATGTTTTCAATGCTGCATTTTTTGCACCTGTTTATCCTTCTGCTGGTTTTAGATATACTCTTGATGGTGATGGCAAACTTCTGAATGTTGAGTATACTGTTGTAAGTGCTACTGAGATTTCACTTGGAAAGAAAAAGAAGTAGTTTTTGTATTTACCTATTATTTCTACGTTTTTCGTAATTAACCTAGCCAAAAATTACGATATATTTAAAAAGACTTTGATTTTATTACTAATTATAATTAAAAAAAATCAAATAGACGGGGGTATGAAAAATGGCAGAATGTCCAGAATGTGCTGGCAATATTGAATTAGCAGAAGGAACAGAACAAGGTGAACTAATCACATGTCCAGATTGTAGTACAAATCTTGAAGTAACTAGCTTGGATCCAGTTGCTGTTCAAAAAGCACCTGAAGTAGAAGAGGATTGGGGCGAGTAGTTTGTTGATCCTGGATACAACCTTAAGAGAAGGGGAGCAAGCAGCATCTATTTCATTAGATGTTGAACAAAAGCTTTCTTTGGCACAAATGCTGTCAGATTTTGGAGTTAATTTTATTGAAATTTCTCCTATTGTTTCTGATGAACAGTTCCATGTAACAAAGGAGCTTAATGCAGCTGGTTTAAAGCCATCAATTGTTTCCCACCTTAGAGCAAAAAAAGAAGATATTGATGTTGCATTAAAATGTGATTCACAATGGGTTGCATTATTTTTGTCAAGCTCAGCAATTCAGATGGAAACAAAACTTCAAATAACCCCAGACGTTGCAATAAAAAGAGCACGCGAAACAATTTCTTATGCAAAAGACCATGGATTAAAAGTAAGATTTACTTGCGAAGATTCATCAAGAACAGATATTGAATTTCTTAAAGAAATATGTAAAGCTGCTGAAGAAGCAAGAGTTGACAGGATAAGTTTGCCTGATACTGTTGGAGGAATGATTCCATCTAGAATGAAAAATCTGGTTCAGGAAATAGGATCAGCTGTTTCAACCCCTCTTGATGTTCATTGCCATAATGACCTTGGTCTGGCACTTGCAAATTCTTTAGCAGCATATGAAGCCGGTGCAACTTGTGTTCACACAACAATTAATGGAGTTGGTGAAAGGGCTGGAATAGTAAGGCTTGCTGAATTGGTTGTTGCTGCTGAAGTTTGTTATAATCTAAAACTTCCTGTAAAAAGAGAGATGTTAACTAAATTATCAAGAGTTTTCTCAACCTACACTAATACTACTACGGATCCTTTTATGCCCCTTGTTGGGGTTAACGCATTTAGGCATAAAGGAGGAACACACCTCTCAGCAGTTCTAAAAAATGAGAAAACATATGAATTAATTTCTCCGGAATCTGTTGGAAACAGAAGAACATTTGTATTAGGTGAATATTCAGGAAAAGGAATAATGAAATATTTGGCAGACAATTTGGGAATGGAGCTAAATGAAGAACAGCTTGCACGTGAGTTACGGAAAATAAAACAAAAGAAAGGAGATCTGGTTGAGTTTGGTCAGTAGTAAAATTTTTAACAAAAAGTTCAGAATGGTGATAAAATGAATAATGGATTAAGTGTATTTATCGGAGTAATGAGTGATGAAAAAACAACAACTGGAACAATAGTTGACAGGTTATTTGAAATCAAAGGAGTTTCAGAAGCATTTGAATTAACTGGATCGCTTGACATTCTTGTTAAGGCAAAATCCGATTCTGTTACCAATCTAAACAAAATTGTTGAGCAAGTAAGAGCAACTGATGGGGTAAAATCAACAAGTACTTACCTTATTTTGGAGGAAAGACGATGAGCAGTTTAGTTGAAAAAATATTATCAAACCATGCCGGAAAAGAAGTACGAGTTGGTGAGACTGCGCTTGTAGAAGCAGATTTATTGATGGCACATGATACCACTTGTGCATGGGCAATAGACCCATTTTATCAAATTGCAAAAAAAGTTTTTGATCCAAAAAAGATTGTAGTTCCATTTGATCATATATTCCCAAGCTCAAGTACTGCAACTGCTGAGTTGCAGCAAAAAATAACAAAATTTTGTCAAGAACAGGGAATTGAAATACTCTATGATGGAGTTGGCCACCAAGTTCTTGCAGAAAGATACCAAACTCCAAATAGTTTAATGGTTGGGGCAGATAGCCACACCCCAACAGGAGGAGGCATAAGCGCATTAACATTGGGAGTTGGCTCAACTGATATAGCTGTTCTATTTGCAACTGGAAGAACTTGGTTAAAAGTTCCTGAAACAATTAATATTAGATTGAACGGTAGTTATCCTAATGGAGTTTATGCAAAAGATGTTGGACTTAAACTAATGGGACAACTTGATCCAAAAGAAACTGATTATAGAGTAATTGAATTTAATGGACCTGATCTTGATGTTCCTTCTAGAATGACTTTGTGTAATCTTTGTTCAGAAATGGGTGCAAAAACTGCATTATTCCCAGCTGATCATCAGACTGCTAAATATTTAAGTGAAAACAATAGAAATGTTAAATTTGAACAGCTAAGAACCGATTCAGTTTCTGATTATTTTAAAACATATGAAATTAATATAAATGATCTTGAACCAATGGTTGCCTGTCCTCCACATGTTAATAATGTTAAACCGGTTAGAGAGATTGAAGGACTTGAATTAAATCAAATATTTTTAGGTTCATGCACTAATGGGAGAATAGAAGATCTTGAGATTGCTGCAAGAATTCTAAAGGGAAAAAGAATCAAACCAGGGCTTAAATTTATCCTAACTCCAGCATCAAGAAGAGTTTATGATCAAGCGTTGGATAGGGGCTATATGAAAATATTCAGTGAAGCCGGTGCAATTATTTGTAATCCAGGTTGTGGTCCTTGTTTAGGTAGGCACCAAGGAGTTCTTGCAGATGGTGAAATTTGTTTATCTACAAGCAACAGGAATTTCCCTGGAAGAATGGGAAGTCCAAAAGCTGAGATTTATCTTTGTTCACCAGCAACTGCAGCAGTAAGCGCATTAAACGGAAAGATTACTGATCCACGGCAGCTTTTAGGAAAAGCTGCACCAAAAGAGGTGCAGGTTCAATGAGAGTCTGGAAATTCGAAGACAACATAAACACTGATTTCATTACTCCAGGTAGATTTAATCTAACTACAAATGCAAAAGAACTTGCCAAAATTGCATTTATAGAACACAGACCTGAATTTTCAAAAGAAGTTAAAGAAGGAGATATAATTGTTGCAGGAAAGAACTTTGGTTGCGGCTCATCAAGAGAAACAGCAGTTGTTGCACTTAAAGCATGTGGGGTAAAAGCAATCTTTGCAGAATCATTTGCAAGAATATTCTATAGAAATGCAATAAATCAAGGTTTGCCATTAGTCGTTCTTGAAACAGGTAATATTGATGAAACTGATGTTGTCGAAGTTGATTTTAACAACAATATTTTTAGGAACCTAACAAAGAATTTTGATCTAAAGTTCAATTTTAACAATATAATGAAAAAAATGGTTGAAGATGGTGGCATAATCAATTTCTTGCAAAAGAATGGGTTAGAAGCAATTACAAAATTATAATCAAGGTCATATTATGAAAAAGATTTGCTATGTTTTAGGTGATGGGACAGGACCTGAACTTACTAGACATGCATTAAATGTTTTGAATTCGATTGGAAAATATGATTTCATCGAAGCAAAAGCAGGTTATGCCTGTTATCAGGAATGCGGAACATCTATACCAGACGAAACAATTGAAATTGCAAGAAAAAGTGATGCAGTATTATTTTCAGCAATCACTTCTCCACCTAATATTCCAAATTACAAAAGTGCAATTGTAGCATTAAGAAAAGTACTTGATCTTTATGCAAATATCCGACCCTGCAAATCCTTTCCAAATGTTCCTGCATTTCGAAATGATATCAACATGACCATTGTAAGGGAGAATACAGAGGGTATGTATTCAGGAATAGAGTGGAGAGAAGGCGATGTGGCTTATTCAAAAAGAGTAATATCAACAAAAGGTTCTGAAAGGATTGTTAGGTATGCATTTGAATATGCAAAACATCATGGAAAGAAGAAAGTTACAGTAGTTCATAAGGCAAATGTTCTCAGGGAAACTTGTGGTTTATTTCTTGAAGTTGCAAAAAGGGTTGCTTCTGAATATCCGGAGATTGAGATGGAAGAAGTAATTATTGATGCAATGGCAATGCGACTTATAAAACATCCACAAAATTTTGAAGTAATTGTTACAACCAATCTTTTTGGTGATATCCTATCTGATGAAGCAGCACAATTAGTTGGTGGACTAGGTATGACCCCCTCAATGAATTATGGTAAAAATCATGCATTATTTGAACCAACACATGGAAGTTCACCAAAATATGCTGGAAAAGATGTAGTAAATCCAAGTGCCATGCTTCTTTCAACTGCAATGATGCTTGATTATATTGGTGAGAAAGGAAATGCTGAAAAATTGAATAAAGCAATTTACAAAACTTTGAAGGATGGCAAAAAAATTACGAATGATTTAGGTGGAAATGCAAAAACAAGTGAAATGGTTAATGAGATAATTAGAAATTTGAGTTGATTAAATGAGATTAGGCTTAATTTACACTCTTGTATCTGTTGAAAACAAACTTCTTATTCAAGAAGCTGAAAAAGCAGGTGTTGAATTACAAAGGATTGTTGATTCTGATCTAAATCTTGAAATAACTAATCCAAAGGAGAATTATGATTTACTTTATCAGCGGTCTGTAAGTTATACAAGATCCCTTTGGATTACCCAATATTTTGAAAATGCCGGAGTAAATGTAATTAATACTCTAAACTCACAGCATATTTGTGGTGACAAAGCATTTACATCTCAACTTCTTGCTAAAAATAAAGTTCCAACTCCTAAAACATTTGTTGCATTCTCAGAAAAAGAGGCATTGAATGCAATTGAGAAATTAGGCTATCCATGTGTAATTAAACCTGTAGTTGGATCATGGGCAAGAATGGTTCACAAGATTAATGACAGGCATTCTGCAGAGGCGTTAATTGATTCAAGGAATGAAATGGGCAATCCCTGGCAGAAAATATATTACTTGCAAGAATATATCGAAAAACCTGGAAGAGACATACGTGCATTTTTAGTTGGAGATGAAGTAATTTGTGCAATTTATAGAACCTCTCCACATTGGATTACAAATACTGCTCAAGGTGGAATTGCATCTAATTGTCCAGTCACTGATGAACTAAGAGAACTTGTGCTTAAATCATCAAAAATTCTGGATAAAGGAATCTATGGGGTTGATGTTATGGAATGCGGTGACAATTCCTTAACAGTTCATGAAATAAATCATTCAGTTGAATTCAGAAATTCAATAAAACCAACTGGGGTTAATATTCCTCAAAAGATGATTGAGTTTTTAGTTTCAGAGGCAAAAAGATAGGGTTGAATAATATGATAAAAGCAAGTATTATTGGAGCATCTGGTTATACAGGCGGTGATCTACTACGTTTACTATTAATGCATCCAGAAGTTGAAGTTAACAAAGTTACAAGTGAAAGGAATGCAGGAAACCATGTAACAAAATTAAATCCAAACCTAAGGAAATTCACTGATTTGAAGTTTACCTCAGTAAAGGATATTGGAAATGACATGGATGTTGTGTTTTTGTGTGTGCCTCATAAAACAGCACAGGATTATGTTAAACAATTCTATGATTCTGGAATAAAAGTTATTGATTTGTCAGCTGATTACCGTTTAAGGAAAAAAGAAGATTATGAAAAATATTATACTGAACATAAATATCCTGAACTACTTGGTGAAGCAGTTTATGGGATGCCTGAGCTGCATAAAGATGAAATAAAAAATGCAAAAATAGTTGCATCTCCTGGTTGTTTAGCAACATCTGCAATACTTGCATGTGCGCCTCTTGTGAAGGAGAAACTAGTTGATAATTTAATCATAGATTCAAAAATAGGTTCTTCTGCAGCAGGAACAAAATACGATTTGTCCAGTCACCATCCTGAAAGAAGAGGAACTGTTAGAAGTTACAAACCAACAGAGCATAGACACATTGCAGAAATTGAACAAGAACTTTCATTAGTTGCTGGTTCTAAAATAAAGATTGGTTTTTCACCTCATCAAGTTGATCTAGTTCGCGGGATCTTAACAACTGTACACGCAACACCTTCAAAAGAACTGAAGGATGTGGATTTATGGAAAGCGTACCGTTCACTATATAACGATTGTCCATTTGTCAGATTAGTCAAAGACAAGCAAACAGTTTACAGATACCCTGAGCCAACAGTAGTTGCTGGGACTAATTTTTGTGATATTGGATTTGAAATTGATACAAATATCTCAAGAATAGTTGTAATGAGCTCAATTGACAATTTAGTAAAAGGGTCAGGAGGCCAGTCAATCCAATGTATGAATCTGATGTTTGGTTTAGATGAAAAAACAGGGTTATGGTATCCAGGTTTACATCCTTATTGAAATTATTGGTGAATTAGATGACAATCGTACTTAAGATCGGTGGTAGTATTTTCAATAAATCCGCTAGTCTTATCAATGATTTAAAAAATTTAGATGAACCATTTATTTTAGTTCATGGTGGTGCAGCTGAGTCAACAAAACTTGCTGAAGAGCTAGGAATCGAAACAAAAACTATTACTAGCCCTTCAGGGTTTACATCAAGGTATACAACAAAGGAGCAGATCGAAGTATTTGAAATGGTTGTTGCTGGAAAAATAAACAAAACATTAGTTATTGAACTACAGAAAAATGGAATAAATGCAATTGGTTTAAGTGGAATTGATGGTAAACTTCTTCTTGCTGAAAAAAAGGTAACCAGATCTCAGGAAAATGGAAAAATAAAAATAATTAGAGATGATTACACTGGTAAAATCGAAAAGGTAAATAAGAAATTACTAGAAATGTTAATTGAGAATGAATTTGTACCAGTTATTGCCCCTCTAGCTTTAAGCAAGGAAAACGAACCTTTGAACACTGATGGAGATCGGGCCGCATCAATTATAGCGCAATCAATTAATTCTAAAAAATTAGTTCTATTCACAGATGTTGATGGCTATTTTAGGAATTTTCCTAACGATTTTGCTGAAGAGTTGAGTAGGGAAGAACTTGACGAATGTATAACCAAAGCAACTTCTGGAATGAAGAGAAAGCTCATTGCAGCGAAGGAAGCATTGGAAAACGGAGTAAAAGAAGTCATAATTGCAAATGGAACAGCTGAAATTCCAATATCAAATGCGTTGAATGGGAAAAGAACAATAATTAGGTGAACTTATATGGGTATTGAAAATTTAATTCAAAAGGAACTTCATTTAGAAATGGGTGCTTATGTTAAAAGGCCATTTGTTGCATCAAGAGGAGAAGGAGTTTTTTTATACGATACTGAAGGAAATAAATATATAGATTGTGTTGCAGGCCATGGTACAGCTAACTTAGGCCACTGCCATCCAAAAGTTGTTGAAGCAGTTTCACAACAACTAAAAAAACTTATCTCTTGTCCGGAAGTTTTTGCTAGTGATATTAGACTCAAAGCTTTAGAAAAACTAATTGAAATAGTTCCTCTTCAACATTTCTTTCTCTGTAATTCAGGAACTGAAGCAATAGAAGGTGCAATGAAACTTGCACGTACTACTACAAAAAAAACTGGCTTTATTGCTGCAATGAATGCCTTTCATGGAAGAACAATGGGTGCAGTTTCATTAACCTATAATCCAAAATATCGTGAGCCATACAACCCATTAATCGAACCAGTTAAAAGAGTACGATTTGGGGATTCTGAACAAATAAGACAAAATATTGACGAAAACACAGCAGCAGTTTTTCTTGAGTGTATCCAAGGAGAGGGAGGCGTTAGAACCCCACCAACTAATTATCTAAAAGAAGTTAGGGAGACATGCAATGAAAAAGATGTTCTATTAGTAATAGACGAGGTTCAAACAGGATTTGGAAGAACTGGAAAGATGTTTGCTTATGAATATTTTGGAATTAAACCAGATATTCAATGTATGGCAAAATCAATTGCAGGAGGTTTGGCAATGGGTGCCTTTGCATCAAGAGACGACCTTATTTTTCCTACGTTAACTCATGGTTCAACATTTGGTGGTAACCCAATTGCATGTGCAGGTGCAGTTGCTGCGATAAGTGCAATCAAAGAAGAAAAAATGCTTGAAAGAGCTACAGAAAATGGAACCTATTTTTTACAAAAATTGAAAGAATTAGAAAAAAAGAAAGCACAAATACGAGAAGCAAGGGGCTTGGGTTTGATGCTTGCACTTGAATTAAAAGTTCCGGTAAAAGACATAATCACAAAATTAGTAGAAAAGAGAGTATTAGTACTGCCAGGTGGAATGCAAGTCCTAAGATTTTTACCTCCATTAATCATTGAAAAGGAGCAGATTGATGAAGTTGTAGTAATTCTAGATGAGGTTCTTGAATGAATTCTGTTGATTTTCTTTATGAAATGGTAAAAACACCATCACTATCAACTCATGAATATCTAGTTGCAGGGATACTTAGAAAAAGGATGAAAGAACTTGGAATTTCAGCACATATTGATAAAGCTGGAAATGTTGTATCAATTTCTGATGGAATTGAAAATTCCGTCAATCGAGAACAAAGTTCTCGGCTTCAAAATAAGAAGGCAGATTGTGACTTGTTAATTTTTTCCCATATGGATGTTGTTTATCCTATTCTGCCAAATAAAAAAGATGACAAAACAATTTATGGAAGAGGTGCAGTTGATGCAAAAGGTCCACTTTGTGCCTTATTAGAAGCATATTCACAGGTTAAAGATCAATTAAACTACAATGTTGTTTTTGCAGGGGTTACTGAAGAAGAGGCAACTACTTCTAATGGAATTAAACATTTGCTTACTTATGTTAAACCAAGAATGTCTTTATTAGGTGAACCAAGTAACTTAAACGGCATTACAATTGCATATAAAGGAAGAATTCTAGCAAAAGTTAGTGTACATGGAACACATTCACATGCTTCAAATCCAAAGGACAATCCAATTGATAAGCTTGTTGAATACTATTATAAAATAAAAGGTCAATTTCCAATCACTACTCCTTTTAAATCAATAACCATTACCCCAACATTCATTAATTTTGGAACCAAAGAAGCATTGAATGTTGTACCAGATCAAGGTGAATTGATATTGGATATAAGATTCCCACCAGCAATTGAAATTGATAATATTAAGAAAATTCTTACTGATGACAAAAATGTTAATGTCGAATTCGAGGAATATTTGCCAGGAGCTGAAAATAATATTAACAATCGATTAGTGAAATCCTTAATGAAAGGCATAAGGTCTCAAAACTTAGAGCCAAGATTTGTTAAAAAAACTGGTTCATGTGATATGAATTATTTAGTTCCTAAAGGAATAATTACAATTGCATATGGGCCAGGAGACTCAAATTTAGATCATATGGATGACGAGCATATCCTAATTGAAGATTATCTGAAATCAATTGAGATAATAAAAGAAACCTTGTTAAATTTGAAATTCTAATTTGCGATTCTATTTATTTTGAACAACAGAAACAATAGTATAGCTAGAAGCTAACAATCTATCTATTGTTGCTTTTGGTATGTCAAATTCTCTTCCAAAATCCAAAATTCCCTGAACAACCCTTGCATCGCCATTTGTTCCATCAAGCAGGGAACCGGTTGACAGTTCCCTTTTGCTGGAATCTCCAATTCCATCAAGAACTCTTTTTTGAACATCTAATTCCCTAAGATAACGGTGATGGAAAAGATGTGCTAAACGTTCTGCAACTTCTGATGGAATAGCATCTTTTAATTCCCACCAAGTTAAAGATGTTTCACGTTGGAGTCTGCGAACAGTTCTTTCATCAATTAAACCTTCTACAACTGCTTGCTCAAGTTCAGAAACAATTTCATGTGAATCAGGTTGTAAACCAATACTTGGAAAACCAACATCGCCTCTTACATAAATTCTAGAATTTCCAACAGCACCAGTCATCAGGTAACTTCCAACTAATGGGCCTGTATAGTCAGTATCTAATGCATCAACTCCTAAAACAACTCCTGTTCCTGCTGCCATAAATTCCCCTGCAAAATCCTGCAATCTTCCACCCCAAATCGCAAGAGGACCTTCACCTAAATCACGCATAAGAAGCATTGCCCTATCTCCGCCGCTTCCACGAATAAATGCTTTTCTTCCTTGGTAGGCATAAAGAGGTACAGACCCTAAATCTCCGTGTGCTGTTACATTGCATTGTGCAGCATCAAATGCATCGTCTTGTGCATCTCCCATAACATGGATTGTTTTATCAGGTCCAGCCAGTTTGCCTACAGAATCTCCTCCTAACCCAATTACTGAGAGGTTTGTACCTTGAGGCATTCCAACACCTAAATAATTAGTTCCTCCTGGTGTTTTTATTGCAACTACTCCTCCGTTATTCGCTTCTCTAACAACGTGTGCAGCTTGTTCTGAACCCATACCTCTAACGCTAATTGGAACTCCAACATATCGTGGAGGAATAGGTTTTGGTCTAAAGAAATGTTTTCTATCACTTCCTCTTCCATCATGCACAATTCCTTGTTTCATGCTTGCAAGAACCCTTCTTTGATGTCTGCATGACCAGGTGTTTGCATAAGGTGATACCTCTCGTATTTGTCCCTGTTCACTTGCAAGATAAATGTATTTATCATCTTCTCCCATTTCAAGAGGACGGAGTTGAACTGTTCCACCAACAAAAACATCATCTCCTGTTGTATATCCTACAATAACAGCATAACTTCCATCAAGCTGTGCCCCTCTATAGCGGTATAACAAGTCTCTTAGTCTCAAATCTCCTTCTTGGAATCTAATCATATCCCAATATTGTTCAGGAGGAGGGGCTAAAATAGCCATTGCCTGCTCAAATGTCAATCCTTCAATATGAACAAGATGATTTAACATTAAGGCAATTTTTTCACTGTCTGATCCTACAAAACTTAGTTCACCATGTGTTGCTAAAAACTCAGAATGAACCCCATCAGCAGCATCTTCTCCATTATGAGCAACTGAAACATCAACCATATGAAAAGGATGAGCACGCATAGGATCTGCTAAGAAATTTGTCGGCATTCTGCTATGACATATCCAAAGATCTCCTTCTCGTTTAACCAAATGATATTTTTCTGCAATCTCCCATGGCCACCCTATTCCTTTCCATGTTTCAGAAAATTGGCCAGCTGAAATAAATCTTGCACGTATATGGTCAGTATGCATTTTGAAATGTATTTCTCTAATTGCTAGAACTAATTGTAATTTATCTGCATTGATTAAGGCTTCCCACAATTTGAAATTTGATTCTTGACCTAATGGTTGTTCCTCTACAATTTGAAATCCTTTTTCAGTTAAAAGTGCTTTGACCTCTTCTAATGTCTTTTCATCTTCAACTAAAACTTTTACCTTAAATCTCCCAAGATCTTCAGTTGGTGCATCAAGCACAGTAAATCCAGCCCCCCATGGAGTTCCTCTTCTTCTTGCAGCATTGCAGATTCCTGCAAGAGCATGTTTACCAGTAACTTTTGGTGCATCATATTTTCTGAGCATTGCAAACAATCCGCAATTGGTACCGGATTTAGGCTGCGTCTTGTATCTCAATTTCCATACCTCCTGGTTTTACATCTATTAAGTTTTGTAATTCATTTGGAAGATTAATTGTTGATAATTGGTCAACATTTCCAATTATTGATGTTTTTTTGTTTATTCCAGCTCCGCCTGCAATTAGTTTCATTTCAAATCTTGAACCTCTTAACCAATTAACCATTGATTGTGTTTTGTTTTTGTTTCCTTCACTTGCCACTTGAAGTGCGTCAACAACAAACACTGCATCTGCACCTAAGAATTGGAGTTTAAGAATATCTGCTGAATCGCGAACATTTTTTGCATATGCAAGAACAGAGCATTCCTGTCTAAGTGAAGTTGTTCCTTCTTTTATAAGTTGAAGTGCATTGTGAACTTTTCTAACAGCAATTTCAACAGAATCTTTATCTAGTCCAAGTTCTCCATCAACAATTATTGTATCAACACCTTGCTTCGCATATCTTTGTGCTTTTTCTTCTAATTCTGGGTCAGAAGCATCAAGTTTTATTGCAATAAGTTTTACCCCTCTTTGTCTATGGTCTCGCATAATATCTGAAAGTTCCCTTTCTTTTAATGATGAATCTGGTATTACAATTCCTGCAACATCAGCAACTGGTCTTCTAATATCCTCAAGTTCAACAAATATATTTGTTTTATGTAAAGAACGAATCCCTCTTAGGTCATGTTCAGTTATCATTACTATTGAATTAGTTCGTTTTGCTGCAACAATAAACTCACTAGGGTCATCTGTTTTTCCAAGAAGAATTGGGGTGCTTAGTCTAACTTGTCCATTTCTTCCTAACCTGGCTACTAAATCAATTGGTTCTCTATATCCGTCCTGTTGTGGGCTAGTTACTTGAGCTGGATCAATTACAATATGGTCAGTTATCGTATGAGGTAAACTTGTAAAAGGAGGACCTTGTGAACCCATTGCACGTTTAAATGGAAGACCAGATTTCGCAACCTCTCTAGCATGTTCAACTCTCCATTTTGACCAGAACTTTTTATCTTCCTGTTTCCATGGCCAATAAACAGCTCCACTAAAACTGACTTGTGGTGGTTGCTTAAATCTTTTAATTCCTAATGATCTAACAGTTGCATCACTTAATCCATCTCCAAATGCATAAACTAAATCTCTTCTACTAACAAGTTCTTTAGCATTTAACCCAAGTGCATTTAGAATTGCGCTAAGTTCTCCTTGCATTCCTCTAACAAGATTAACTAATCTGTTTTTAGTCCATTGAATATCAACAGCAACGCCCAAAGCAAGGTTTGTTTGTCCGGCTGGGCAATCTTTTCCTGTGTTGCATCTATCTTTTTTGACACAACCAGCTCCAACCATTGCAGCAGTTCCAATTAAACCACTATCTACTCCTAATGCCATAAGTAGAGCAAGATCACGTGCAGAACTAATTCCTCCTCCACCAACAATTTTTGTTTTTTTACGCAACGAAATTCCACTTTCAGGATGTTGTTCTAATCTAAGTATTCTATCAACCATTGGAACTGCTAATTCAATATCATAACCCATACTATCTGCAACTGCTTTTGGTGTAGCTCCTGTTCCAGCTTTTTTACCATCCATAATAATTGCATGGCCATTCATTCTTCCAACTCCACACGCAATTGCTCCTGCTTTTCTTCCAGGAACAATCTTTACACCAACATAATCTGGTACATTTGCTAATCTTCTTAATAGTTGTAAAAACATTATTTGTCTTCCTAGATCTTCAATAGAATAAATATCTTCATGAACACCTGGTGAAATTGCATCTGCTCCTTTAAATCTTCTTAATATTTGTAAAATCTCGAGTCCTTCTAATTTTGCTTGAGGCAATTCACCGCCAATTGATTTTGCTCCTTGTCCAACTTTTATAATTGCCCCAGCTCCTTTTGTTATACTCTCTTCAGTCACTCCCCATCTTGCTGATGCCCATTGTACTAATATATTTGCTAGTTCATATAACTCAGGAAGCAATCCACCTTCTCCTGTTCCACATAAAATTCCAAGTTCTTCTGCTGCTAATGCTAATGCAATATTAAGATTAGGATGCAATGCACCTGCGCTCATATCGCCAAATTGAAGGGGAAGAATCAATCGCCTTCCAAATAATTCAGTAGTAGTATCAACTTCTGTTGATGGTTCTAATCCTGATAAAAGATCTGGGTGAAATCCAATATGATCGAAAATAGCTGTTGGTCGTTCTCCACTTTGTCCTGGAATCCATATTCTTTTAAGACGATCTATTTGTGGCTCTCCACTGCTTCCTAATGCTTGAAGATGAGCTCTTATGGGAAGGATAAATCTTTGTGGGACTTGATCGTATTTTTGAGAATCAGGAGGAAGTCGTGTAATTACTTTTCTAGCATAACCAGTACCTTCGTGAAATAAGGGATTCCCTGACATCTATTCAACAGCCCCATTTTTGTAAAAAGTTTGAAATTTTATTGTTGACTTCTGTTTTAAAATGTGCTTGAATAACTAGCTTTTTGGAAAGCTGTTTTCTGTATTTTACTAATTTAGACATAAAAAATAACATTATAAATATTTTGCTTGCTAATACTTTTGAGGAATAATAGTGGCACATAGACTTAATGCTGAAGAAAAAAGACAATTGGTAGCTACAATCAAAATGCACATTCTAAGCTCCAGACATACACCAAAATTAGGTAGGAAGTTGCCTAACAGGGGTCAAGAATTCGAAGCAGCAAGGCAATTTAGATTTCGTTATTCACTTTCTGAAGGTGTCCAAAAACGTGATGGCCAAGTATATCTGTGCAGAATAAGAGCTAACTGGCCGATTGTTGGTAGGAGAGAACTAAGTTTTTTCGGTTCATTGCAGCCTGATACAGATTGGATATTAACACATGATGCTTCAAAACTAGGAGAAAAATTTGTAAGAGTAAAAGGAAGACCTGTATCTGAAATGGCAAGGGCAATTCTATTAGATCACATAACACCTACTAAACTTGAACACTCTGGAGGCAAGTTATTACCCCCTGAAGAATGTGATATTCCTTGGGTTGGAACTGCTGCACAGATACTTACACTAGAAACTGTTTCACAGTCTGATGTT
>DATDTS010000039.1:0-10061 GCA_035290745.1 Candidatus Bilamarchaeaceae archaeon
TATGGAACTGAAAACCCATTTCCATGGATGTCACAATCAGTTGACCTTTCAAAAGAGAAGAACTTCTTTGAAACTCGAGTTACCGAGTATCAAACAGCAGGATCTTTAGACTGGGACTGAACTACAAATTTTTTAGCCAACCTATAATTTCTTTTTTTAATTTATTTCCATAGTGCCCTTTAAAAAAATGGCCAGCACCTTGAATAACAATTAGTTTGCTTTTTTTGTTCAGGGAGCTTATCAATGATTTGGAATGATTTATTGGTGTATCATCATCTTTTGTTCCATGAATTATTAAAACTAGTACTGTAATTTTTTCTACTTTTTGAGTTATGTCTCCATATCCAATCCTATCATAAAAATATTTCTTTGTAACCCTAACTTTCTTGCTATTGACGAGGATTGTTGTAAAACCTTTTTCATTTATTTCTTTTACCTGCTGTTCTGAAAATCTTTTTATTGTCTGATGAGTTTGGTCTATAGTTCCTGCAATATCAACAACACATTCTGCATCATTATATTTTGCCTGATTTAACAATACCTCAGCAGCTCCTTGTGAATGCCCTATCAAACAAAAAACTTCATAATTTTTATTCTTGAAAAAATCAACAACTGCCTTAATATCCTCAATATCATTTGTCATTGTTGATTCTTCAAAACTTCCTTCGCTTTCTCCATTTCCGGAAAAATCAAATCTGTATGCATTGAATCCGTTCTTTGCAAGGTCTTCACATAAGGATGGAATAAAAAAGTCATCTTTTGTACAAAGTCTCCCATGGCAAACAATAACAATCTTATTTGATTCACTGGATTCATGCAAAATACCTATTAATCTGTGACCATTTTGATTTTTTATGTCAATTCTTTTGGTGTTCTGCATTGGTATTACCCGATCTTAACTGGAACAACTTTGTTAGAATCTTCAAAAACCCTTGCAAAGGCACCAGTTATACAGTGTAAATTACCTTGTGATTTATAGGTTATATCATTTACAAAAATAACTGCCATTCCATTCTTTTCAAGTATTTCTTTTATTCTTCCTTCTAATTCCTGATCCCCAAAACTAGGCATAATAATTTTTACAGTTCCATCTTTGTCTTTGATTGGTATAGAATTTGCATAAGCTTGATAAAGATTTACATGTTCATAACTGCTCGGTATTTTCACTATCTGAAATCCTTCTTTTTCAAGATGCTTGACATACAAATTCAATGCATACCTTGTCTTTTCATCATCTATGGATTCAGGATCAACAATTACCGCAATATTATCTTTTGGAAAGAAAACTGCCTGATCTATATGGAAAATCCTAGCTGGACGTACATATTCTTCGCCTTCGCTGGCAAGCAAGACTACTTTATCAGCATTAAAAGCATGCAACAGAATTTCTTTTATCTCATCATTTGAAATCTTGTAGCCCGCTCTTTCATAGTATAATCTAGTGTTATTAACACTTTGAGGCCCGATAATTACTGTTTTTTCGCCATTAACAATGGCTGTAGCTAAGTCGCCACCTTCAAAACTAACTGGTATTTGTACTGTTGGAACCTCGTATTCAGGAGAGGGTTTATAACGTTCAGCACCTTTGATATAACCTCTAATAAATTCTGACCCTCCAGTTATAGTATGCACACTCTGCCCAAGATCCTGTGCCCACATCTTTTTAGCATGTTCTGAAGACCTAAATTCCAGCCTTCCGTTTTCATACATCTTTTCAAATTCTGGATTAAAAGAAAGGAAAGTGAGTAATATGTCATTAGCTTCAAATTTGTTATCAAAAAAGATAGTAAATCTTGATCTTGGAGAGGATTCTGTAATCTCTCTAACGATATCTGATTGCTGGCGTAACAACTCAGGGATTTCAACTCGACGAGAACTAGCAACTATAAGAAAAAAATGATTTTGTTCATATTCTGGAACAAATGAAATATGACTTCTGTCACTGCTTAAAAAATCAGCAATTTGCTGTCTTACATTTGCCTCTTTTAACACCATATGCACAACCAACTAGATAATGCCGATTTCATTTTTTAAGTCTATTCTCTTTGGTAAATGTCAATCGGGATATTTGAAAAACGCACTTCCCCTGCATTAACCTTTTTCTTTTCTAAAGAAAAACGTTAGCGAAAAAGAAACATTTACACAGATATATCTCCCTTCGTCAAGAACCCGATAACATTCTTCGAATATTTGCCTAAGTGATTTGAGATAACGCGAATAGCTGTCAATCGAGCCGATATTTTCAATTTCGTAAAGATAGCTTTTTATATTTTGTCATATGGCCTAATTACATGACAAAAAAACATATCATTAGAAGATATGACAAATTATATGATATATTTATATACTTATTGTCTTATAAGTTAATGATATGACAAAGATTGATCGCTTCGGAGTTTTGGAAGTGACAAAAGCCATACGAGAGGAAATGCCACACCTTACGGTTGCAGTCTGGGATCTCGAACCATTTATGGGAGGATTCCATAACTGGCGAAAGAACATCGTTTTTGTAGAATGCGAAGGCTTGGTAACGGACGAGCTTGCACAAAAACTTTCGCAACGCTTCACATTTGCTGCATTCTACACCGGAACAAAAAAAATCCAGCCACGAGAGTTTAATCTAGGGCCAACTAAAGCCAGTGTTGTGATCCTCTCCAGGAAAGACTTCAACAATCTGATGGAAGATAAAGAAATCAGTGTGCTCACGCCTACTCTCGAAGAACAGGCAATAGATATCCTTGCATATTCGCTTAGGGAAGCCATTCCAATACCGGTGTCCGAAGCTGCAAACGTCATTTCTTACGTAATTTCGACAAGAGCAGCCAGTATTACGAAAATGCACAGATACGCAACAAGAAAGTACGTTGACTGGCTGTTCAAAATCATTCTTTATCAACTGGCAAAACGCGGTGAGATAATTGGGTTGGAACCCCGTTTCGCAAAAGCCGGAGAACAATACTTACGTGCGACTAAAGGGGTTGAAAACCGTGAATAAGGAATTTGAAGCAAGGCACAACGAAACACTCCAAATTCTCTCATTTCTTTCGAAGGAAGCGGAGCGATTGAACGAAACTCTTGTTTTCCTCGGCGGAAGTGCAGTGCAGGCCATACTCAGAAATCCAAAAAGACTCAGCATAGATCTGGACGTTTATTATTCTGGTGATGCGGGAAAGCTGATTATGATCCTTGAAAACAAAGGATACAAGAACACTGCGCGAAAAAGCTTCAATTCAACTATGTTTGAATTCTACACTGCCAGAAAAGGCGGTGTCATGGTCAAAATGGACTTTCTGAAAATCCAAGTTTCACCTCAATACTCGTTCAAAAAAGAGCTTGTTGAACCAGAAACGAGAAAAAAGTTCGTTGTTTTCGTGGGCAAACCAGAATATTTGATAGCTGCGAAACTGTCAGCACTTGCAGTTGGTACGATTGGAAGAAGGGAGAACAGCGAAACGGTTGAGATTGACGCAGTAAAAGATGCCTATGATTTCAATAGTCTCTCTGATGAGTTTCCGGATATGGGTCCGAAGATAAATGAAGTGCTCCACGAGATAATGACTCAGCAAAACAAGCTCCATAAAACCACGTACTCAATGAAGGAAGTTTATGCGTCGCTTGAGAAAACACTGCGAAATCTTGCAAAATTAGGAAAAGATGCATTCGTTGGGCAGGGGGCGTTGGGGAACTTTATGCAACATCTTTACACTGGGGAATTTAGCAGAAGCGACCTCGCCACCGTTGCGATGCGGACCCTTTATCACATAGGAGCATTTCAACGGAAAGAATCTACAAAAAAAGGTGAAAAAGAGGTAAACGAGAAAGTAGCAGACAGAGTATATGTTTCTGGATGCGAAAAGGCGCTCATAGCGGCAGGTGAAGATCCGCAACTGCTGCACGAACTCAAAATCATGGCACCAAAAGCGTTGTTATATCTGTTCTATTGGATGGAGAAAAAGAGGGGCGATGATTCGGTCACTACTGACACACCGGGAGCTTACAATCCAACTTATTAATGGATCACTAAAGTATCAATTTTTACCCACAGTGTCAACTGCAGACCTCAAGTCTGATCTAAGGTTTCTTCTCCTGCATTTTTTTCTTAATAAAAGGAAAATTTTATTAAGTAGTCCAGAGTAATCAAATAATGAAATCTAAAATTATTTTATTTGTGGCTTTTGCCCTTCTTTTTGGATGTGTTGGAACAGATACGAACACTCCAAAGGATGCGGAGGATGGTACTAATGGTGTTAATAGCGACGATGTCGGTAGTGATGATATAAGTAATGATAATGTCAATACTGATAAAGTTGCCGACGGCACATCAGAACTGAAGTTAACAAGCTCAGCATTTCAACATGGTGGAACAATTCCAAAAAAACATACATGCGATGATGAAGATGTGAACCCGCAATTATCAATAAGTGGCGTTCCAAGTAATGCAAAAAGCCTTGCAATAATTATGGATGACCCTGATGCAAACTACCCAGATGCACAAGATGGCGCATGGGTACACTGGGTTGTTTGGAACATTCCTTCAGAAACAACTGAAATACCTGAAGGACAAGGAGAAAACGTAGGTGTTCAAGGTATGAATAGCGGTGAATCAGGATATAATGGCCCATGCCCTCCTGCAAAGCACACATACAGGTTTTTCTTATACGCACTTGACACAACACTTGACCTGCCTGCTGGCGCAACAAAAGAGGATTTGAAATCAGCAATGAATGGGTATATTATTGCACAAACAGAGCTAGATGGTGAATACGAAACAAAATAAATGAATTCTTTTAGTTATAGTGAACCGCAAAAGTAACGCGGCCCACTTTACCTTTGGTAAAGGGGCACAGGGAACCGCAGTTCCCTAGTGTTCACTGTTAGCAAACCAGCCTCGACAAACATGTGTTTGCCAGTTGCAAAACTTTTCTGGTTTGCTATAAATGCGACCATCGGGACTTTCAGCACTTTTTAGCGCGTCCGTTTTTGACGCCACTTTTTCCTAAAAAGTGGCTTTGAACCCGAGCCACTAGCTTTTTCATACACTGGAAAGACCTCCAGTTTTTTGATGAAACTTTTTTCTCAAGTCTATTATAAGTCAAAAAAGTTTCTTGGGAAGCTAGGATCCTACCACTAGACAATAGTCGCTATTGTGATCCAAATATATTATTTGGATCAGCTGTCCTCGACCAACAATCGGAAAAACATAGTTGGTCGAGTATATCCATATATTTTTATTTTGTCGTTATTATTTTAATTGTTATGAAAACACCGTTATGGCTGATTTCAGGCTATTTGGGTGCTGGAAAAACCACACTATTGAAGTATATGCTAAATATAGTTGACGAAAAAATAGCAATTGTTATGAACGAATTTGGGGATATTGGAATAGATACTGAAACGGTTTCCAAGAAAAATATTGAAGTAAAAGAACTGCTTGAAGGTTGTGTTTGTTGTTCTTTAACTGGTGAGTTCAATGCAGCAATTAAAGAACTTATTCAAAATTATGGTCCTGAGCTTATTGTTGTTGAGACAACAGGTGTTGCAGAACCTGAAGCATTGATAACTGATATTCAACAGGATTTAGAGAATGTTTCATTAGATGCAGTTATCACTGTTGTAGATGCAGATACTATGATCAGGTTTCCAAAAATAAGTGAAATAGGACATATTCAAATTGAAACAGCAGACCTACTTTTGTTAAATAAGAAAAATCTTGTGACAGAGAAGCAGTTAAAAGAGCTTACGGAAAAAATAAAATCAATAAATCAAAGAGCCATGATTATAACAACTAATTATTCTGAGTTTGACATTGATACTATTTTTGATTTGCCAGCAAGACCTCTGAGTAAGGTTAAGGAAAAACATTCGCATCATAGTAACATTGAACATTTCTCTGTTATTCCAAAACCATTCAATAAACAAAAACTTGATTCCTTTTTAGATACTTTATCAAATGTTTTTAGACTAAAGGGACATATTACAATTGGTAATAAACAATATCTTCTAAATTATGTAGCAGGAAGATGGGATTTTGAAGAAACTGATTCAAAAGTAGACAAACTTGTCTTTATTGGTGAAAAACTTCTTTCTTATAAAAACAAAATAGTTAGTGATATTGAGAAGTGTTATACTTAAAATAGAGGTTGGTGCAGACATGTTAAAACACGAAATTATCATAGTAGGAGGAGGACTTGCAGGACTGCGTGCAGCAGTTGAATTGAATGGAAAATGCGACGTAGCAATATTTTGTAAAAGATATCCAAATGAGGCACATTCAAGCCAGGCGCAAGGCGGCATCAATGCAGCAATAAATCCAAAAGACAAATGGGAAGATCATGCTTATGATACAATATATGGTGCTGATTTTTTAGCAGACCAAGATGCTGTTGAGGTTTTATGCAAGGATGCACCGCGAGTCATTAACGAAATGGTTGATTTTGGAGTAAATTTCACAAGAACTGAAAGTGGAGAAATAGCGCAAAGACCGTTTGGTGGGCAAAGATTCATACGAACTTGCTTTGCAGCTGATAGAACAGGTCACTCGCTATTACATTCATTATACAAAAAAGCGCTTGAGTTGGGTGTAAGAGTGTATAATGAATGGCAAATTGTTGCACTAGCAACAAGCCAAAAGCAAATAACAGGAGTTGTTGCAATTGATAGATCCAATGGACAATTTGTTCCAATCCAATCAAAGGCAGTTATATTTGCAACAGGAGGAGCTGGAAGGGTTTACGGAAAAACAACAAATCCGGAAAACACAGGTGAAGGAATTGGAATTGCTTATCAAATTGGAGCAGGAATTATGGATATGGAAATGGTCCAATTCCACCCAACTACTTTAACTGGTCCTAATGTTCTTTTAAGCGAAGCTTCAAGAGGTGAAGGAGCGCACCTAATTAATTCCAAAGGAGAAAGATTCATGAAAAACTATGCTCCTGAAAAAATGGAACTCGCACCAAGAGATATTGTTTCAAGATCAATTGCAAGAGAAATTCAGGCAGGAAGAGGGATTGATGGAGATTCTGTTTATTTAGATTATAGACATTTGGATAAAGAAATTATAATGTCAAAACTTCCTGATATGCGGCAAAAGGGAATTGAATTGGTTGGTGTGGATATTCTTCATAACCCAATTAAAATACAGCCAGGCCAGCATTACACAATGGCAGGTGTTGCAACTGATGTTAATTGCAAAACAGAGGTTGATGGTTTGTTTGCAGCAGGAGAATGCGCATGTGTAAGCGTTCATGGTGCGAATAGGTTAGGTGGAAATTCGCTAATGGAAACATTGGTTTTTGGAAGAAGGGCAGGGATTAGTGCCCTTGATTATATTAAAAACAAAAACTTTGAATCAATTGATCAAAAATTAGTGCAAAAAGAGGAAAAAAGAGCAAAAGATTGGATAAACAATTCAAAGAAAACAGAACTAATGCCTAGGAATATTAGGATTAAAATGGGAAAAGTAATGGATGATTTTGTTGGTCCTTTTAGAGATGCAAAAATGCTTGAAACCGGATTGAAGAAGATTCAAGAACTAAGACGAGAATTTGGGGAGGTTGCAGTAACCGAGCATAGCAGTGTTTTCAACCATGAATTGCAATCAGCATATGAAACAATGTTTATGCTTGAATTAGCTGAATGTACTGCTATGAGTGCAATTCATAGAACCGAAAGCAGGGGAGCACATTTTAGAACTGATTATCCAAAAAGAGATGATAAAAACTGGTTAAAACATATTGTTTGCCATTCTTCAGAGAATGGTCCAAAGCTTAGCTATAGAAAAGTAAAGTTAGGTATATTTGAGCCAGTTGAAAGGCATTATTAGATTTAGCGATAGGTTCGCACTCTTGGGGATGAAGGAGAATAATGCCTTGTTCCATCAGCTGATCTAAAAGTTCTCATTTCGTGATGGGCACCATTACCGTTTCTTCTACTCCTATGAAAATTAGCAAATCCCCCATTTATTTGTGCTTCTCTGTCTCTACAATATACTAACATGTTATTTAGGTCTTGTCCAGTTCTAATCTGTAACAATTGAGCAGATGGAACTTGTCCTCTATGTTTTGAATAATAGTGTGTCCTAGCATCTTGCCATACACCTGCTAAAAATTCTTGATTTAAACGTATCCTGGTTGTTACAGTTCCCCTGTTTAATTCAAGTTTAACAAACCCATCTTGAAATCCCATATGCGTGAAATTAGGAGATTTTTGTTGAACTGTTGTTGTGATTGTGCCCAAAGATTGTCCTTCCAAATCAGCTACAGTTATTGTTATAACTTGTCCTGATCTCCTATCACCAGAAGATTCTACCAAAGAGGTATAAGAAGATCCAGACCACCTATCAATCAGATAAGTAGTTACAATTGCACTTATTTCTGTAGAAAGAGATGTGAATTCATCTATACGTAATAAACTATAATCCATGCTTTTATACTTGTTAACATAAGCTATTTAAACCCTTCTTTCCCACCCAACCATTTAATTCCAATCAGAATATTCTTGTCAAAAATCTATATATAATAGAATTTTCCAAGAGAATTGTTATGAGTAGATTACGTTCTTTGGCGTTAAGAGCAACAACAAGATTAAGACATGAAGTTGCACGCCTAGTCTTACCGACTCCTCAGGTTGACAGAATAAAAAATCAAGTTGTTGTTGTCACAGATTGGGGTGACGACGATGCAATTGCCAACCTGGAACTCCAGGGAAGGTTGTTAGATGTTGATGTAACAAAAGTTCAGGGTGTCCCTGTCTTGGCAAGCCCTTTGTTTGGTGCAATTATTCTTGACCGTTTTCTTGACACAATAAAAATAACTCTAGCATTAAGAATTCAGCATTGGGAAAGACAAGGAGTATCAACTGAACAAATAAATCTTCTACTTCCAAGATTCTCTTTAGTTAACGTTTTTGATAGATCAGTTGGAAGTGAACGCGTTCCAGGGATAGTTGAGGGTGATTTTGTTATTGGTAAATATTCTGTTAAGGTTGGATTAGTTGGCCCACTTGAGAATGGAATTATTGGATACCTGAGTAGAAGATTAAGCAACATGCGTGCCTTTGAACTTTCAAATAAAGATTATCAAGTTGATAAGTTAGGTTGTGTAACATGGGATGGAAGAACGAGATTTTTACCAGCTGGTGCGTTCTTTGCAAACGGAGTTGCAGCTTCAGAATTCGGCAATTCAGTTGATCTTAGTATTTATCCGTCAATCTCATTAAATTCTGGAAATGAAGCGTCCCTTGTAGTTCCAGTTGTTGGGATAGATTCTATTGGCAATGTTGTTTTTGGAATAGGAAATGGCGAGGCAGAAGCTAGAGTTTTACATTTACCTTCTGTAGAATTTAGCCCAACTAATGGACATGGAAGACAATTCCGTGCAAAAACAGGAAGAAAGTTTAGTGATGTTGCAGAAGGAGAACATGTAACTTATCCTGGATCAAATGGATTGCTTGAAGCTGCAATAAATTGTAGACCATTAGCTTCAAGTATTGGAATTGGAACAGAACACTTAGTGGTTGTTAGAGACGGAGCAAGCCTAAAACCAGTTGTAACATTTGAATTACAAGCTGCGTAATTATCTAATAGGCGCTTTTTCAGTTGTTAATACTTCAACTACATTTTCTAGAAAGGCTAATCGCAATGACTGAAGATCAATAACTCTCTCAAAGCTTTCTGTGCCTAGTTCTTCAATTTCTTCAGCTGCCCTTGCTAGTATTTTGTTAATTCCGTCATCTGTGATGATCACGCCTAAAACCCTAAACGCAAAATGTGGAAACTCTTCAATTGGAACATACTTTGGGAATGGACCAAAGATTGGATGGAAAACGTCCTCTTCCGGATCATCCTTGAGCAATGCTGTTCCTTTTGCGGTTAAGCCTAATACTACTAATCCAAATCCTAAATCATTATGACCTTCTAGCATCCAAGATGCCAGATTTACTTGTGCATAAGGAAAACTACAATAACAAACCATGCTTTGAATATTTTTTCTTACTTCATGTGCATTTAACCTATGCTCCCAACCCCTTCTAAAATCAAATAATCTTCCTGAACCTAGATA
>DATDTS010000040.1:0-11897 GCA_035290745.1 Candidatus Bilamarchaeaceae archaeon
ATTTCATCTTTTTCTTCTGGTTCTTCAATGTCTAGGGGCTCAATGTCTTCTTCTTTCTCTTCTGGTTCTATCTTAATCTCTTCTTCTGGTTCTTCCTTTTCTTCTGGTCTTTTAACCTCCCCTTGTTTAGTTACTTTTTCAGTAGATTCAGGTTCCTTACCAACCTGATCTAGAGAAACCATGCCAGCTTCTTCCATATAATTAACAATACTAACAAAAAGATCTTCATCAATTTCAAGGTCTTTTTTCAGCTCTTGAACAGTACGCTTCCCAGTGATGACTTTATAGATCTGAAGGCCAATCTCCCCAAATTTTTTAAGTAACAAGTTTTGATTCTTAAACCTTTGAAGAGGGCCTTTTTCTATCTTAGTTATTTTATAGTCTAGGCCAGGATCCATCAATATCACTGAATTTATAGTAAGATAAATTTATTAATAATATCTAATTTATTATACTTATATGGAATTCGATGAGCTTCTTGTTACAACTGGTGTTGATGCCTTAGTACGATTGGTAAGAGAAAAGCAGAAAATAGAACTGGAACTGGCCTCAAAGATACTTAAGATAGACATGGATCAGATTGAGGAGTGGGCAAGGGTTCTTGATGAAGAAGGAATTATTAGGATAGATTACTACCTAACAAAAGTGTATCTTAGCTGGGTAAGTGTAACACAAGAAGAAGCAAAGAAAGAGGAAAAGACTATTTATAGAACAAAAGATGAAATCAGCTCAAAAGCAAGTCAGTTGAAATCCAAAATAGAACCTGAAGTCCAGAGCATAAAGGAGATGGAAGAATCATTTGATGAGTTTTACAAAAAGATACATCCTAGAATGGAGAAAATTGAAAGTGCACTAGAGAAAATACCTGATATAAATGATATAATTAATCAGGTATATGGTAAACACAAAGAAAAGGCAGAGGACATCAGCAGAAAACTGTCTGAAATTCAGGATTCCCATTCCACAATAAAAACAGAAGTAGAAAAAATAAAAAATGAGATATTAAATAGAAAAGAAAAAGACCTTGAAGAAATTGGAAAGTTAAGGGGGGATATAGAAGGAATAAAGGAAGACCTGTCCAAGGTTGAAAAAAAGATAGACGAAACAAAAAAGATTATGCCACAGGATGTTCAAAAATTAGATATTTCTAAAAAAGTTGAAAAAATAAAAAGCGAATTCACTGAGATGGCGCGAAGTAATTCAAAAATAAGAGAAGACATGAGAAATCTCACCGAAATCTCCCAAATCAGTGAATCAATAACTGATGCAATAAAAAAACATGAGGATAAAACTGAAAAACTCAGGATCCAAATGAGAGAAATGGCTAAAACAATCGAAGAGGTTCAAAAAAGGAGCACAGAAGTTCTAAGTGAAATAAAATCAGATACTGAAATAGTTGAAAGATTTGCGGACTCCATAGATGTTGCAAAAGAGATAATGGAGAAATTTCCTTCGCAAAAAAATATAACAAAACAGATAGAGATGATCACTGAAAATGAAAAGAAACTTGAAAGTAAGATAGATTCGATGCAAAAATTCTTAGCTGAGATGGAAGGCC
The DNA here is from genome assembly GCA_035290745.1 of Candidatus Bilamarchaeaceae archaeon. Classification (GTDB taxonomy): domain Archaea; phylum Micrarchaeota; class Micrarchaeia; order Anstonellales; family Bilamarchaeaceae; genus DATDTS01. The sequence goes on from DATDTS010000040.1 coordinate 1,559, forward strand.
CAATAGATATTATCAAAGAATTCAAAAAAGTCCAGAAAAAGGCTGAGGATATAAGGAACCAGATAGTTGCAGAATCTGATGAAATATTCAAAGCAGTTGAGGAAGAAGGAAGCACTTACGTGACTTTTCAAAAAATAAAAGAAAAAGCGGTTGCATCACTTGAAGGTTATACCACACAACTCTCTGAAGTTGAGAAAAGAATTGAATCAATCAAAAAAGATTTAGAGGACGCCACAAAACTAGATATTAAGGATTACAAAGAAAAAATTTCAAAGGATGAGCTAGGGGAGCTCACAATGTTCTTAGAAGAGATAGGAGATATAAAAAAGAAAAAAGAACTTATAGAAGAGGTCAGAGAAAAGATTGAAACGGTATCAGATTCAGCAGACAGCTTGAATAAAAGACTTAATCTTCTTGCAAAACAAGCAAGTATGCTCTCAATTAGAACTGGTGAAAAAAGAGAGGCGGTAGAAGAAGAGGTAAAAAATCAAATTAATCTAAGTAGGGATGAAGAGTTGGAATTTGCAAAGAAAAGAGAAGAATTGAAAAACCTGATTAAAAAGCTTTGGGAAGAAGAATAAATGGGCCAGACATAACTTAGTAATCTATTATGATTGATTACATGAAATATGAGGCTTAAAATGGAATTGGAAAAAAGATTGCAAGAACTACTTGGGTTAGATGAATTGAACCTCAAGGTAGATGAAAAAATAGCTAGTTTTAATGGTTTGATAACAAGAGAAGTTGCAATTAAAATAATTGCAAAGGAACAAGGAATCATAAAAGATAAGGAACAGAAAATTATGATAAGCGAATTAAAACCAGGAATGCGAAATATTAGCATAACAGGAATTGTAACAAAAATATACCAAGAAGTAAGGTACATTTCTGGAAAAATATCAAGAAGCATTGTAATTAGTGATGGGAGCGGTGAGGTTCTCCTAAAGCTTTGGGAAGAGGATACAAAAAAAGTAAAAACAATAGGAATGAAAGATAAAGTTATTATAAAAGGAGCAAACGAACGGAGAGGGGAATTAAACTTAGGTTACAAAGGGGAGATTCAAATAGTTGAAAATGCCCCCTGGAATGACCTTGATAAGCTTCCAATAGAAGGACAGATAAAAACAAGAGGAATTGTAAAAAATGTAGAAGGGATAAAAAAACATTTCAATAAAGAAGTTTTTTCATTTACTATTTCAGATCAAGAAGGCATAACTGAGATTGAGTGTCTTATTTTGGATAAAATAAAACGTGGAGAAAAAATAGAACAGGGGGATGAGGTAATCCTTGAAGACATAGTGTTCCAAAAAGGAAAGTTGAATATTCCAGATAAAGGAAGAATACTTGTCAAAAAAAACAAAGGCTTTGTTAGGGGTATAATAAAGGAAATGGACTCAAATGAGGATAAATTACATTTAAAAGTTGATGATCATGAATTTGTACTTGATAGGCAAAAAGCCCTTCAAGTTTTAGAAGTGAAAGCAAAAGAAGATATATCTTTGAGCACGATTGTAAAACTTAAAAAAGATAGTATGATAAATACTTTTATTACTATACAAAAAGATGAGTGAAATGTCTTCGATATATTTAAAAGTCGCTGAAAGCTTTCAAAATGATATTGGTAGGGGAATTGCCAGAATAGACTCAAAGGCCAAAAGCAAACTAAAAGTCTCAACAGGGGATGTGATAAAGCTAATTGGTAAGAAATCTGCCCTCGCGATAGTATGGCAAGCCCACCCAAGTGACGAAGGACTTAACATAATCAGAACAGATGGAATAATAAGACAAAATGCAAATGTTGGTCTTGGAGACAAAGTCAAAGTAGAAGCAGTTGAAATAAAAGAAGCAAAGAAAATATTACTAGCACCAAAAGAAAATATAAGGTACTCATCTGGATTTGACCAATATGTAAAGAAAAGACTGATTGGTAAACCAATACTAAAAGGAAATTTCCTACCTGTTGGTATATTTGGAACATCGATACCACTTATTGTTGCACAGACTTTTCCGCAAGGAGCAGTTGTAATAACTGAAGAAACAGAAGTTAAGATAAAGAATGAACCAATAAAAGAGTTGGAAAACGTTCCAACAATAACATATGATGATATTGGTGGGATGAGGGATACTATCCAAAAAGTAAGAGAGATGATAGAACTTCCACTAAGGCATCCAGAAATATTCGAAAGGCTTGGGATTGACCCGCCAAAAGGGGTTCTCTTGCATGGCCCACCTGGAACTGGAAAAACATTGCTTGCAAAAGCAGTTGCAAATGAAAGTGATGCAACCTTTTATTACGTTGGCGGTCCTGAAATTGTAAGTAAATATGTTGGAGAAAGCGAAGAGAGATTAAGAAAAATCTTCAAAGAAGCAGAAGAGAACGCACCATCAATTATATTTATTGATGAAATAGACGGTATTGCACCAAAACGAGAATCAGTATTTGGAGAGGTTGAGAAAAGAATTGTTTCGCAATTATTAACACTCCTAGATGGCCTCAAAGCTAGAGGAGAAGTTATTGTTATAGGAGCAACAAACAGGCCAGATAGTTTAGATCCTGCTCTAAGAAGACCGGGTAGATTTGACAGAGAAATTGAAATAGGTGTTCCTGATAGAACTGGAAGATTAGAGGTATTACAGATACATACTAGAAACATGCCACTTGAGAAGGATGTAAAACTCAAGGAATTTGCAAACTTAACACATGGTTATACTGGTGCTGATTTGAATTTACTTACAAAAGAAGCTGCCTTAAAAGCAATGAGAAGAGTACTACCAGAAATTGACCCTGATAAAGAGTTTATACCGCAACCAATATTGGATAAATTAAGGGTCAATAGAAAAGATTTTTATGATGCTATGCGTGAGATTCAACCATCAGCATTAAGGGAATTGTTTGTTGAAAAACCAAATGTAAAATGGGAGGATATTGGTGGGATGCAAGAGCTTAAGAATGAGATAAAAGAAGCAGTTGAAATGCCCCTTAAAAATCCTCAAGTGTTTGAAAGCATGGGAATTAGGCCATTGAGAGGCATTTTGTTGTACGGCCCACCTGGAACTGGAAAAACATTGCTTGCAAAAGCAGTTGCAAATGAAACTGAATCAAACTTTATTGGCTTAAGCGGAACACAAGTATTATCAAAATGGGTTGGGGAATCAGAAAAAGCAGTTAGAGAATTGTTCAAAAAAGCAAGAATGGCGGCCCCATGTATAATTTTCATTGATGAAATAGATGCGATAGCGGCGACAAGAAGTGGATCAGACGAAGGCGGAAGTAAAGTTGTTGAAAGAATTGTTGACACGTTACTAACAGAATTGGATGGCCTCAAAGCTCTAAAAAATGTAATCCTAATAGTAGCAACAAATAGACCTGACATACTAGATCCTGCACTTCTAAGAGCTGGAAGGATAGACCGTGTGATAGAAGTTGGCCTACCTGATGAACTAGCAAGGCTTGAAATATTAAAGATACACACCAAGAATATGCCATTAAGTGAGGTAACTCTAGAAGAAATAGCAAAGGCTATGGAAGGTTATTCTGGAGCTGATATGGAAAACGTATGTAGAGAAGCAGGAATGTCAGCAATAAGAGAAAATTCAAAAATAGTGACCACCAAAAATTTTACTTATGCACTGAATAAAGTCATGCCTGGACTAAGAAAAGATGATGTGGAACATGTAAAGAAATTCAAAGCAACTTCTATGTACAGGTAACCTCTATGAGACTCATGCTTTTCATTAAGATTTTTCTTGTTCTATTCTCTGCATCACTTCTGTATTTTGGATTATGGCCAGAAGTAACTTTTATTGAACTTATAAAACTAATCGCTGTAGGCATGGCAATCTCCATTCTCACTTCAATTGTATACCCAGAGATAAGAGGAATAAAAACTGGGGATTTGGTTGCAGTAGTTAATAACTCAATAGTTCCAATAGTTATTGGAAAAAGTGGAATTGCATTAGAACAAGGCAAAAGGAACACAAAAATAAGGGTACAATTAAGTGATGGTAGTGAAGGTCTAGGCATTATAGAATCATATGAAGGAATCGTATCCCCACCTAAAATAAAAATATTATATGAGGAAAAACTCAATGCAAGATAATCTTAAATTGGAAAAAGAAGAAATATTTGAGATACTGGTATCTGTAATTGCAATATCAATAGCATTTTCATTATTATTTAGTGGTGGAATAGGTGGGATTCCAAAAATATTAAGAAACTTAGATGAGTTTTTACTACTAACCTTTTTTTCAATAGTTACTGCTGGGACTGGATTCATATTCCATGAAATAGCACACAAGGTATCTGCCATATTTTATGGTGCTTATGCAAGATTCAAAATGTGGACAAATGGATTAGCCTTTATGATGATTACATCATTGTTTGGGTTTCTTTTTGCTGCACCAGGAGCAGTTTATATTTATTCTAAAAACATAACGCAAAAACAAAATGGAATAATTTCACTGGCTGGACCCGTAACAAACATAATAATTGCATTAGCATTTGTAGCATTAAGCTTGACAAATGAAATAACTGTCTATTTGTCAATAATTGGTGGATCAATATCAATCTGGCAGTTTGGAGCTAGCATTAACGTAATGTTAGCATTGCTTAATATGATTCCAGTATTTCCTCTTGATGGAAGCAAGATATTTAATTGGAATAAAGTAGTATGGGGAGCCTTTGTTGGAATAGTTGCTCTTGTTGCATTTCTCATTGAAAACGTGCTTCTGGTTGAGGGATTCTTTTTAGACATAGTAATGATGGCTTTTTTCATGCTCCTTTTAGCCATGTTTATATCAAATTTATTGTTTAAGAGAGGATAACATGAAAGGTGCAGAAGCAATTGTGAAATTAGGCAAACTTATTGGTAAAAAAGTTGTCATAAAGGATAGAATCCCAAAAAAATACAGAATAGAAGAAATTGACCAAAAATTAAGAAAAGAAAGAACAAAAAAAGAAGCAAGATTATTACACAAGGCAAAACTATCGGGTGTTAAATGTCCAACAGTACTTGAGGTTGAAGAATTCAGATTAGTACTTGAACTATTACCTGGCAAAAGAAAAATGAACAAAGATATTGCGTACAAAGCAGGGGAGATTTTAGCAAAACTTCATGATGCTGGCATAATCCATGGGGACTTTACAGTTGCAAACCTGCTTTATGCCAGAAAAATAGTATCAGTAATTGATTTTGGGCTTGGCTTTTTTTCAACAGAGATAGAACATAAAGCAATTGATGTTCTTACGATGATTAATTCAACTCCATATCAAAAATCATTTTTGGATGGATACAAAAAACATAATGATTACAAAAAAGTATTAGACAGAATGGAGATAATAAAAAAAAGGACAAGATATTCATAACTTGACTTCGCCCTCTCAAAAAAACAAAGTTAAATTCATAAAGCTTTTAAATACAAAAGTAAAAATAGAAATGTGATATTATGGGCGGATTTAAATATTTGTTATTAGGGCTTGTTTTTATCTTAGTTGCAGGTAGCTTACTTTATTTTGTACCTGAATTTGTTCCAGCAACAATAAGCGTAATTATGGGCGGAATTGTTCTGGGATTGGCAATGTTTGGGTTAATCTTCCTGTTAGTAGGTTTTGATGAGATGAAAACAAGCAAGCCAGAAAAGGAAGAAAAAGAATAGGACGTAATTTTTTTCTTATTTTTATTATTTGCAATTTTCTAATCCTATCAATTTTGATTTAACTGCATAATGATCAGAACTTAATCTAATAAAAGATTCATATTCAACAGGTACGACCTCTTTTGAGGAGAATATATAATCAACCCTAAAAACAGGAAGAAGAGAATTCCAGGTTAGTGGATAGCCCCCTTTAGCTTGTGCTGCATCATTATAGTTGCTAAACATTTCTTTTAACAAGTTTGAATTTGATTTTGTATTAAAATCTCCTGCAATTATTTTGCATTTTTCATTTTCTTTTAATTGATTGTACAATTCTGTGTAATGATCCTGCCGAATATTAAAAATGTCCCAGAGGCCACCTGCCCCACTGCTGTAAAGTGGAAATGGAAGGTGTACGTTGTATACCTCAACCTCTTTAGCCCCTATCTTAATTGTTGTTTTTAGAAAACGACCCTTTCCGACCTCATTATTAACAATTGGGAAACGAGAAAAGGTAACTAGATCATACCCTCGCTTATAATCCCAGCCATTAAGGTATGTTAACATTTCATCAACTTTATCCTGTTCAACAGCTTCTTGTATTAAAATCAGATCAACATCCTGATTGCTAAAGAATTCTGCCATGTTATAATCCATCTCTTGCCAGAAACCTTTGTTATAAACAAGAACCTTGATACTTTCATTGCTTGTTTGATCTGGTTGACCAAGAGAAACCAAAGGTAGGTTTAGAATAGTTAGAAGTAAAAGCAATATAGAAACTATAATTTCCTTTCTTTCTCTTTTAATTAAACTCAAAACCAACAGAACTAAGCCAGCTATTGTAAAAAAGTATTCTGGGATAAAAACATAATATTCCCAAAACCAAACATTGCCATTAAGGAAAATGTCAAGCAACTTTAGGATTACGAATATGGAGAAAGAGATAAAAACTAAACTAAGTTGGATTGCCATAATTCAGTATTTATTGGTAGTATTTAAAATCAAAGATGTGAGAGAGGAAATATTAAATAACCTTATATGTATATTTTAAATGTGAGCTAGGTTGGGTCTAGGGGTCCCAGTCCGCAAATGTTTTGGAACGAATTGATCATTCCACAAAGCTGCGAATCCCCTTAGGCGGACCGAATACTTAGGGCGTTATGAATGATTGAAATGCCTTTTATTGTAAGTGTTGATACTCTACCTTATTTGACAGTTTGTTGTGCGAAACGGGTCAGGCCGAAAGGAGCATCCCTAAACATACCAGATTGTGCTGATAAGACCTATAGAGTGGAACCCAAAATAAAAGCTCCTTTTTGGTTGTTTGTAGCTAACTAGGATGCTCACGTATAACCTTTCTTTTTCCAAAAGCCCGGGAGAACAAAGTTCTCAGGGCCCATTGAAAGGAGTTCAATCGGGAAACGTTAACGAAAGAAAAAAATAGCAATTTAAATCTTTAAGTCAAAGGTTGTCATATGATTGATATTTTTAATTTGTTGATTTTTATTATCCCAGCATATGTTGCAAATTCATCTCCTGTGATACTTGGAGGCGGAACACCAATCGATCTGGGTAAAAAAATGAATGGGAAACGGATTCTTGGAGACGGAAAAACGATTAGAGGATTTGCTGGGGGGGTTTTAGCTGGAACATTGGTCGGTTTTGTTATAAGCCAACTTTATAGGATACCTTATTTCAACTCTGAACAGTTCGTATATGTTGCTTTTCTCCTTTCTCTAGGTACAATGGTTGGTGATTCCCTTGGCAGCTTTATAAAAAGAAGACTAGGAATTGAATCAGGAAGGCCATTTGTGCTTGACACAATTTTCTTTTTAGCAATTGCACTTGTTTTTGCTTATAATTATGCACCAAAAGAGTACTATGATCCTCAAGGAATATTGTTACTCTTTATGATCACACTAATATTGCATCCATCAACAAATCTGATTGCAAATAGGCTTGGACTCAAGAAAGTTCCATGGTAAATAGAGGGGGACTAAATACATACTTATGATCCCCTACTATGGACAATTTAGAATTGTCCAGATGTGAACGAAGTTCGCACGATAATACCCCCTAAGGATAAACTTAGAACTGGGACTAATTGTATATTACTGATCCCCTACTATGGACAATTTAGAATTGTTCAGACAAACTTCTACTTTATCTAAGGGGATTGAATAGTTAACTTGAATTCGCCATCTAGAGATGGCGCTTGGTTGTTGGTGTGTAGCCTGGGCTAGTGGCCTATAACTCGTGGCAAGTGGCCAATTGCCAAAATCTAAATGCCAATTGTTTTCTGATCCTTAATTTTCTTTTTGAACGCTCATTTTTCCGAGCGCCAGTTCAACTGGCGAGTTCAGGTAGTTAACGATGTGCCCCACACCAGATATAAACCAAAAAAGTAATAAAAAGAAAGAATTATCCTACTTTGTATTCTTTCATTTTTGATACGACTTGAAGACCGCTTGTAGACGACTCTTCTTTAACAAGCCCAACCCCATCAGCAAACCACCTATATGCCGTTGCTGAGGAACCATCAGAACAGGTTATTGTTAATTTAGTCTTTAATGAATCAAACTCTCCAGCAGGAACGGATACTTTTTCAGTTCCAAGCAATTCTCCATTGCTAGTACAATCAAGCGATCCTACCTTGCCTTCCCATTTCCAATTATCAGAACCAAAATCATACCAAACCTGATCAGGTTCAAATTCGACAGCAACACCGGAAAGAACCCTCTTTGAGGTTACCATTTTAGTTCCATCCATATAATAGTATTCTTGCTGTATTTTCTCTCCATCCATGTAATAATCAACAATATAATTAGTCTTTCCCTCTATTTCTTCTGTTTTTTTAATTTCCAATCTTATTGTTTTTGAGATGGTTTCTCCACCAATAGAAACATTTATAGTTTGGATCCAGTAGTTCCCTACTTTAAGTGGAAAATAGTCCTTGCTTTTTTCTTGGACACACCCAAAAACCAACAACAATACCATCAAAGATAAGATTATGCGTCTCATACCTATCATACTATAATCAAATTTATAAAGCTTGAGTTAAAGTTCTAGTTATGGATAAAATGGATATAACGCTTGCACTTAAGAAAGGCACGCTTGTACACCATAAAGAGGATATAGAATATTACAGATTCAAGACCGGTTTTAGAAGCATTAACAGAGGAAGGGTTCTTACTAAAAACAAAACAATAGATGGATTTCCGCATATTCCAAGAATTTTTGCAATAGAAAAAGGCATAGAAAGAAATTTTACAGAAGATACGCTTTATTTAGAAGAAAAAGTTGACGGCTTTAATCTTAGAGTTGGAATTGTAGAGAATGAGATATTTGCATTTTCAAGAGGGGGATTTGTAGATCTCTTCAGCACTGAAAAAGTAGGAGAAATGAAATTGGAAAAGTTTTTCAGAGATTATCCAAACTACGTACTTTGTGGTGAGATGATAGGGAATACACCATATACACGACCAACAAAAAAATTTGATGTGAAATTCCTTGTTTTTGATATTGATAATGGTAAAGGGGATTATCTTCCGGTTGATGAAAAATATAAAGTCTTGGATAAGTTTGGAATAGAAAGCATACCAAGACTAGGAAAATTTAACAAAAAGGAAATTAATAAAATAAAGCAAGTAATTCTCAGAATTGATAAATCCAGAAAAGAAGGAGTTGTAATAAAATCAGCAAGTAGAAAGGAAATAGTCAAATATGTAGTGCCAACTGTTGGAATTGAACATATAGAAGAAGCCATGGATGCATTTTTTGATATGCCACCTGGGTTTTTTATGCAACGAATTTTTAGATCAGCTGTATCAATAGAAGAATTTGATTTGGACCGAAAAGAGTATGAGAAACAGTTGGGCAGATCATTTCTAGAATTGATAGACCAGATTAAGCAAGTCAAGAACGACGGCTACGTTTATGCCGAATTTGAAATACTTATCAGAGATAATAGAATTTTTGAAAATATTATAAAACATATGAGTAAAGAGATAAAAATAGAGAAAATATTTGAAAAGGAAGAAGGCCAGAGAAAAAGAATAAGGTTTAGGAAAATTTACAAGGAAACTTCAAAAAAGATACTTGATGCAATACGGGGAAAAATGCAGATTGATTAAATCTGGAAAAAGAAAAGAATTACTCTTGTTCATACTCTGGTTGTTTCGTAAGTGTTACTTTTGTAGCTCCAGGTTTATCTCCTTTCTCAAAAAGGAACTCAAAACCAGCGAACTCAAATGTACCTCCAAACTTGACAAAATTGGAACTAGAGGGATGTTCACTCATGAAGATTTCAACCCTTGATTTGAGTTCAACTCCTTCTTTGGTTACATTCGCAATAGTAAGCGTTGCGTTTCCTGCCCACTCAAAAACAAATTCAAAATTTAAAAGAATATCTCCTTTCTTAAGATTAAGAGAAGCGTTCTCTGAAACAGACTGAATAGCACTGTGGGCTATAGCGAGAAATGGAACTACAATAGGAAATGAAGGTCGTACTGTCAAAATTGCCTCTCCTTCTTTGTCTCCTTTCTCAGCACTAATTGTAAAAGAGAGTAGAAATTCCCCAATTACCCTTGGTTCTTCAAAATTTACTCTAGTAGTAGCATCTGTAAATTCACTCATTCCTGTTTCAATAGATTGTTGAAGAGTTACTCCTTTTGCATCAATAGAAACTAACTCAAAGAAAAACATT
>DATDTS010000041.1:0-10698 GCA_035290745.1 Candidatus Bilamarchaeaceae archaeon
ACAACGTCTGTTTTTTCCATTAAGTTCAATTCATGCGCAGTATCCTCAATTATTGGTAGGGCATGAGTCAGTAATCTCTCTGCGTCTTCACTTGTTAGAAACAATACATATTCAAAATTTCTAGCAACAGAAAATAGCTCATTTAAACTGGTTGCTTCTTTTTCTACTTTGGTAGCTATTCGTTTTGATTTTTCAGACAGCATCATCTGCCCTTCATCCATACTGCCAGTTGCAAATTCAAAAAAAGCTTGGCCCATATTTGTTTGCAAATCTCTTAAAGCACCAGCCAGTTTTTCCTTTTGTTCTAGTAATTCCTTTCTTGCAGCATCTCCAAATATTTTCATATCTCCAGTAAGGAAATCTATTCTTTCCATTTCACTAATCTTTTCAGAAATCTGCATTCTGGAAGCCAGGGCACTGCTCATTCCATTAACTTGATTAAATAAATTAGTAGCTTCTTGATATTGATTCAATGAATCACGGAGATCTTGTGATCCGTCTTTTTTTGAAGAGTATTTTGATAAAGAAGCATCAAGTTTCTCAATGGAAAAGCTGAGATGGGCAATAGCACTGCGCATTTTGCTTGCCATCAGTAGACCAAGGCCTTTTTCTCCATTTTTAGTTCCATTCACGTAGTCATTGTAAGAAATTCCAGTCATTTCTTCAAATTTTTCAGGACTAAAACGACCTCCTGCCTCAAAAATCCTTAGTTTTGTTATTCCTAGAACAGTCTCAACGCCAGTCAGGGCAGGTAAGAGTTCATTGGCTTGTAAAAGTTCCTGTTCTCTTTCAATTCTTAATATTGCCAGGCTGGAAAGAGTTGCGGAGTTGGCATAATTCTCATCTTTAATAAAATCAAGGGCTTTTTGTTTGTATCCTTCTAGCTGTGATCTTAATTCCGGTGCAAAAGAATTTGCAAGTGCTAAATCCGTTTCAAGAATTAAGACATTAAAAATACTATCAAGCTTTTGGTTAGCAGAATCATTGTTTCCTTCTTTTATATCCTCATATGCTGATGCTGCTGTCCTTTCCAGTATTGCTGTTTGTTCTTCAGTCAATCCTTCAGGAGGAGTCTGAAGGAGATTTGTTACTTCTAAAAAGCGTATCACTGATCTTGAGGCTAAATAAGCTTGTTCAATCTCTCCACTTTTTGCAAGTTCGTTGGCTGTATTAAGTCTATCTCCTAATACCTTTTTTTGTGTTGGTGTAATCTCTCCTGGAATAAATGCAACATTATGAAGTGCATATACCCCAGTTGGTTGTCCTTTTTCATTTAATTCGACATTTGCATTGACTCCTGCTTTTTGTAATCTATCTGTATGTTCCAAAAGCCATTTTGCGATTCCTAAAGAATTCCCTTCAACAATGTCTACTTTTCTGTTTATGAAATCGTTGAATCGTAGTGCATCTGGAGTTTTTTTATTTTGTAGTCCGAATAGAGCAGAACCTCTAAATAAATCCAGGCTAATCGGAGTACCATTTAGTGCATTAAGATAAATAGCAATTTGTGTTTCTAGTTGCTTTTTTACAACTGTCTCGTCAGGTGCAACCCCTACTCTTAAGGATGGTGCCTCTTCTGCCTTATGCACACTCATAGGGTAATTAAGTTTGGTAAGACTTTAAATATGGTCGATCTTTGTAAAACATTTGTGGGAAAAAAGTGGGAATAGGTTTAAAAACATATAGGTGCATAATGGTAGTATAAAACATGGAGGTGTAAAAATGCAACAACAAACGGAAAGGGATTTACTTCATCGAAACTTTTTCGGGATGCCTAAAAAGTTTCATCAAAGCAACTTTTCAAAAAAGTTGCATCAAAACGTTACAAACACCTCTGGATCAAGAAACTTGGAATAAGCTAATTTATAGGGGGCAAATTGATCCTTCAGTAGAAACTAAGGTAAGAGACATTCTTGAACAAGTAAAACTAAGAAGGTTTGAAGCAGTCAAAGAATTTACAGAGAAATTTGATCAAGTAAAAATTGATGAGCCTGCGGTTTCAAAAGATGAAATTGAAGAGGCTTTCTCTACTATAACAAAAGAAGAAATAGATGTAATAAAAAAATCAATAAAAAGTGTTGAAAGATTCTGTTTGGAAGAAAAAAAACTGATCAAAGACATTAAACTTATTGACAAAAGCTCAAGTACCATTCTAAGATGGTTGCCATTAAGAAAAGCAGGAATTTACGCTCCAAGTGGAAGAGCACCTTTGCCAAGTTCTGTTATTATGTCAGCTGTTCCTGCAAAAATAGCTGGGGTAAAGGACTTTGTATTATGTTCGCCACCTCAAAAAGATGGCAAGATAAATAAATACATACTCGCAGCAGCTAGACTTTCTGGAATAGATAAGATCTACAAGATAGGCGGAGCCCAGGCAATTGGAGCAATGGCATACCTATTTGATGCCGATATAATTTCTGGCCCAGGAAATCTTTATGTTAGTGTTGCAAAACAATTGGTTCAATCTAAAGGAATTTGCAAAATTGATGTCTTAGCCGGTCCTTCTGAAGTTTTGGTAATAGCCGACGAAACTGCAAATCCTTCAATAATTGCATCAGATATGTTAGCACAAGCTGAACACGGACCAACTTCTGCTGCAATATGTTTAACTAATAATAAGGAATTTGCAAAGAATTTGGATAATGAACTAAATAGACAAATTGACGGATTGGATGAGATAACCAAAAAGTCAATTCAGAATTACGGGACAATTGTTATAACAAAAGATATAGAAGAGTCAATCAAACTGGCAAATGAATTTGCAGCTGAACACGTTGAAATATTCACAAGAGATGCTGAGAAAGTAGCTGAAAAGATAATAAATGCTGGGGCAGTTTTTATAAAAACAGGTGAGGTTTTTGGTGATTATGGTTTTGACTCAAGCAATCACATTCTTCCAACAGGAAGGGCTTCAAGATTTGAGGGGGGAGTTAGTGTTCAGACATTCATGAAGAAACAATATGTAAAAACTGCGAAAATTGAAAAGCAGAAAGAATGGGCAAAAGATTGTGCAATATTTGCAAGAATGGAAAGGTTAGAAGCACACGCTCGTTCTGCACAGGCAAGAAAAGGTGGAACAAATGAATAAAATAGAGTTTAGTGTTAGAGACGAAATCAGAAACATGAAAGCTTACGTTGGTGGAGACACTAGTGATTTTGCTGTAAAATTAAATCAGAATGAATCACCTTTCAATTTACCAGAAGAAATAATTGAAAAAGTAAAGAAAAGAATGGATACAATAAAATTCAACAGATACAATGAAGGTTCTTTAAGGAAACTAAGAGAATTAACTGCTCGAAAATTCAATGTTGATGCTGATCAAATTATTTATGGTTGTGGAATGGATGAACTATTCTATTATCTTACGTTAGTATTTGTAAGTAATGGAGATAAACTTGTTAGGCCAGTACCAAGTTTTGGAATGTATGATATTTGTGCAAAAGTAAGTGGTGCAAGAGACGTTCCAATTGCTTTAGATGAAAAATTTGAGATAACTGATGAATTTGCTAAAGAAAGCAAGGATGCAAAACTAACATTTATTTGCAGACCAAATTCTCAGACAGGAAATTTGTGGAATAAGAAAATTATTGAGAAAATAGTTAAAGAAACATCAGGAATTGTTTGTATTGATGAGGCTTATGCTGAATTTGCAGAAGAAGACTGTCTTGATCTTCTAAAATATGAAAATGTTGTGATAATGAGGACCTTTTCAAAATGTTATTTGGCTGCTGGTCTAAGATTGGGTTATGCCATTGGAGCTAAAAAAATGATTGAATATATGAACAGAGTAAGACTTCCATGGAATGTTAATGTGTTATCCCAAGTCATTGGCGAGATAATTCTTGAAAATGAAGATGTTTTCAAAGAAAAACTAGAAGAGATTAAAGAAAACAGGAAAGAATTAATAACAGAAATGGAAAAAATTGTTAAAATACTACCAACAGAAACCAATTTTATCTCTTTTGAGGTTCAAAAGCCAAGGGAAGTATTTGAAAAATTAAAGGAAAAAGGAGTTTTGATTAGAGACATTTGCAAGTATCCTATGCTTGAAAAATATCTAAGAGTGAATGTTGGTACAAAAGAGGAAAACGAGAAGTTTCTAAGTGCACTAAAAGATGTTTTACAAATAAATCAAGATGCAGTTATATTTGATATTGACGGAGTATTAGTTGATGTTTCCAAATCGTATAGAGAAGCAATAAAGAGAACTGTTGAAAAGTTCAGAGGAACACGTGCAACAGATCAAGAAATTGAGTTGATTAAACGAAAACCTAACTCAAATAATGATTGGGTCGTAACATATGCACTTGCAACAAGATACGAGGGGGATTTGTCAAAAATTAATAGAAGCGACAAAAATTATCTAAAAATGAAAGAAGTTTTTCAAAATTTTTATTTGAATGAGTTAATTGATAATGAGAAAATCCTAATCAACAAAAAATATATCTACGGACTAAAGAAAAAAGGAACTCTTATTGGAGTTGTGACTTCAAGACCAAGATATGAAGCTCTCTATGTTTTGAAAAGGATTAATTTAGTTGATGAAAATTTTGTGGTGGCACAAGAAGATTGTGATGAGGAAAAGCCATCACCAAAACCAATACTGACACTTCTTCAAAAAATGGGAACTAAAAATGCAATCTACGTTGGGGACACAATCAATGATCAATTAGCAGCTGAAAAAGCCAATATTAGGTATGAAAATGTTGATGAAAAACAGGATGTTAATGAAATAATAAAGAGGTTATTGATATGAGAAAAGCAAATGTAAAAAGGGAGTCTACAGAGACAAAAATTAGTATAGAAGTCAATTTAGATGGAACAGGAAAATCGACCATCTCAACAGGAATAGGTTTCTTTGATCACATGTTAACTGCACTTTCTAAATACTCAAAGATAGACATGAAAATACAGGCAAAAGGAGACTTAGAAATAGGAACACACCACACAATTGAGGATGTTGGAATGGTTCTAGGCACTTCAATTCTCAAAGCATTGGGAGATAAAAGAGGTATAAATAGGGCAGGATTTTTCAAATATGTGATGGATGATGCTCTTGTTGAGGCTGAAGCTGTGCTAGATATTTCAGGAAGAGGCAGGCTTATCTTTGAAGATAGAGAAGGAAAAGAACTGAAGTACAGTACTGAGAAAGTTGGTGTTAAAGATAGTGAAATTGCTTCTGAAGATATAAAGGAGTTCTTCTGGGCATTGGCAAGTACAATGAAATCAAACATTTCAATTTGTCTTTTTAGAAAAGGAAATGCGCACCACGAGGTTGAAGCAACATTCAAGGCCTTCGGAAAGGCATTGAGAATAGCAATTGAGCAGGATCCAAGATCAAAAGGAGATATTCCAAGTACAAAAGGAGTTATAGATTAGATGAGGTGATAGGAATGAAAATAGCAATTCCAAATAAAGGAAGGTTATATGATAAGACGAAACAATTACTTGATAAAATAGGAATCAAGATACCTGAAAATGGAAGAGACCTTTACGTCAGTACAAACTTTGACAACCTCAAAGTAATATTCGCAAGGGCAATGGACATTTCATGGTATGTTGAGAGCGGGGCAGCTGATCTTGGGATAACAGGAGAAGACATGATTGCTGAAACTGAAGCGGATGTAGTAAAAATACTGAAACTTAATTTTGGCAATTGTAAAATAGTACTAGCAAGCAAGAACGGTAGCATCAAAAGAATTGCAACAAAACTTCCAAATATTGCAAAAAAATATTTTCCAGAATCAAAAATAATTGCAATGAATGGCGGATGTGAAGCAGCACCTAGGCTTGGAATAGCTGATGCAATTGTTGATCAGGTAGAAACAGGTGATACTTTAAGGGCAAATAATCTTACTATAAAGAGGATTTTGTTT
This sequence comes from Candidatus Bilamarchaeaceae archaeon, assembly GCA_035290745.1. GTDB lineage: Archaea > Micrarchaeota > Micrarchaeia > Anstonellales > Bilamarchaeaceae > DATDTS01. The sequence goes on from DATDTS010000041.1 coordinate 5,878, forward strand.
GAGTCATCTGTTTTCTTGATCGCTAATACCAAGAGTGTTTCTGAAGATGAGGTAGAAGAGTTCAAATTAGCCATCCAAGGTGTTCTTACTGCGCAGGAAAAAAGGTACATCATGTTGAATGTTACAAGTAAAAAAGATCTTGAAAATGTAATAAAAGTAATACCTTGCATGGAAAGCCCAACTGTGCTAAAATTAGCAAAAACAGGCAGTTACTCTGTACACTCAGTTGTTGATGTTCAAGAGCTTATGCCAGCTATCAGGAAAATCAAGCAAGCAGGTGGAAAGGATATATTAGTTATGGATATGTCAAGGGTGGTCTCATGAAAAATAAGAGGATTGGGATTATAAAAACTGGAAATTCAGGAAGTGTTAGCAGTGCACTTGAAATGCTTGGTTTTTATTGTTTTATTTCAGATAATCCAGAAAAATTGAGTAAGTCTGATGCACTAATTCTGCCAGGCGTAGGATCGTTTGGCCAAGCTATGAAATCGCTTTCCAGATTGAGAAATCTAATATTGAACTGGAAGAAACCATTTCTAGGAATTTGTCTTGGCATGCAAGTTTTATTTGAAAAAAGCGAGGAAAGTTCAGGAGTCAAAGGATTTGGAATAATAAAAGGCGGAGTTAAAAAATTTCAAAATATTAGAGTGCCTCAAATAGGATGGAACAGAATAACTAACCTAAGTGGGCCACTTTTTAGTGATAAGGGCTATGTATATTTTGTAAATTCATATTTTTGTGTTCCAAATGAATCAGTGAAAACGAGTACAACAAATTATGTGGTTGAATTTGCATCCTCTGTACAAAAAAACAACTTTTACGGAGTTCAATTTCACCCTGAAAAAAGCGGAGAATATGGATTAAAAATACTTGAAAGATTTGCGAGGTTATTAGAATGAAGGTTATCCCAGCAATTGATTTACTTGATGGAAAGTGTGTTAGATTAAAACAAGGAAAAAGAGATCAATGTACAATTTACTCAGACAATCCAATAAATCTTATTGATAAATTCAAGGAAGACGGCGTATCATTGGTTCACGTTGTTGATCTGAATGGTGCTTTTGATGGAGTTATGAAAAACATGGGAATAATCAGTGAGCTTGCGAAAAGAGTGGAGATACAAGTTGGTGGTGGCATACGTTCCAAAGAACAAATTGACCTATTGAGAGAAAACGGAATCAAAAGAATAATTGTTGGAACAAAAATCATGGAACTGAAAAAATATGAAATAATTGGTGCACTTGATTTTAAAGATGGAAAAATTGCTACAAGAGGATGGGTAGAGTTGCAAGATTTTTCGCTTGATGATGTACTGGAAGGATTGAAGGAGGTAATTGTAACAGACATCTCGAAAGATGGGATGCTGAATGGTCCAAACATTCAATTAATAAAAAAGATACAGAAACGAGGTCCAAAAGTAATTGCATCCGGTGGAATTAGGAATATTGAAGACTTAAAGAGGCTTAAAGAGATTGGTGCAAGCGGAGCGATAATAGGAAAAGCATTTTACGAAGGTAAAATTTCATTGAAAGAGGCGATTGAGCGAACAAGTTCGCTGCTCGCCTTCAAAGAAGGCGATTCAGAATGTTAGCTAAGAGGATCATTCCATGTTTAGATGTTGCAAATGGGAGAGTAGTTAAAGGAACAAGATTCGTTGATCTGGAAGATATGGGTGATGTAGTTGAACTTGCGGAAAAATATTATAACGAAGGTGCTGATGAAATATGTTTTCTAGATATAACTGCTACTACTGAGAACAGAAAACCAGTCTATGATTTGATAAAAAAAGTGGCAAAAAAAATATTCATTCCATTTTCTGTTGGAGGCGGTGTAAAGAATGTCAAAGATGCCCAAAGAATATTAGAATTGGGTGCTGAAAAGGTAGTTATTGGAAGTGCTGCAGTTAATAATCCTGAATTAATTAAGGAACTAGCCGAGAGATTCGGAAGTCAAGCTGTTGTTATCTCTATTGATGCTAAAAAAGGCGGGAATGGCTGGAACCAATTCATTAAAGGAGGAAGAGAAGACAGTGGACTCGATGTTATCAAGTTCGCAAAAAATATGGAGGGATTAGGAGCTGGTGAAATATTGCTTAATTCAATAGATCAAGACGGAACAAAAAAAGGCTTTGATATTGAATTATGTAATGCCATATGCTCTGCCGTTAATATACCAATTATTGCATCAAGTGGAGCAAAAGATGTTAACAGTTTCATTGAAGTGTTTCAAAAAACTGATGTAAATGCTGCTTTAGCTGCTAGAATATTTCACAGTTGTGAATTAAAGATAAGAGATTTGAAGCTGCTGCTAAAAAAGAAAGGAGTTGAGATACGTGAATAAAATAATACCCATGATAGTTCAAGATGCCAATACGCTAAAAGTATTGTCAATGTTCTATGCTAACAAAGAATCAATCAAAAAAATGAAGGAAACCGGATTCGTTTACAGGTATTCAAGAAGCAAAAAAAGGGTAATGAAAAAAGGTGAGGAATCCGGTAATGTCCAAAAAGTAGTCAAGATAATTGAAGATTGCGATAATGATGCAATTCTCGTTCTTGTTAACCCATCTGGTCCAGCATGCCACACTGGGACTGATTCATGTTTTACAGGTTCAATACTCGAAAAACTTGAGGCAATAATTGGCGATAGGAAGAAAATTCCAAGAAAAGGCAGTTATACGAATAAAATACTAACAGAAGATGAATTATTGAAAGGAAAATTAAGAGAAGAACTAGAAGAATTTATAAATTTCAAAGATAAAGAAAATTTGAAGTGGGAAGCTGCAGACCTTCTCTACTTTATGATGGTTTTTCTAGCAAAGAATGGAATAACGTTTAGTGATGTTGAAAAGGAATTGGAAAAAAGAATGGAATATCCTGTGCCAAGTAAATAATTTCCAGAGAATTTTGTTCTCTGCCTCCCAAAGAACTCCGTTCTTCATGACATCCAGAACCAACTAGATACAACCCAGGAAACCAATTGGAAAAACTTATTTGGTTCTGAATAGTATTAAAAATTAATCATAAATAAGAAACATTATGTTGTCTTCAGCATTAGCTCTAATTGGTAATACCCCTATTATTGAAATAAACAACATTTATGCAAAACTTGAATTGCTAAACCCAACTGGAAGTATAAAAGACAGAATGGCATATTATATATTAGCACATGCGGAGAAAACAGGACAAATCAGAGCAGGTCAAACAATTGTCGAAGCAACATCTGGTAATACTGGAATTTCTTTTTCTATGCTTGCATCAATAAAAGGTTACAAGATGGTTGCTGTAATGCCTAAAAATATGTCACAGGAAAGAATTAATATGATGAAATTTTTTGGTGCAGAGGTCGTATTTGTTGGTGAATCTGATTTTGAAGGTGCAGTAGCTAAAAGAGACGAATTGGCTGAAAAGATGGATGCATTTGTGCCAAAGCAGTTTTGTAATCCTGTTAATGTTGAGTGCCATTATGAGACAACAGGAAAAGAAATACTCCAACAAATAAAAAAACCGATAAATGCATTTGTTGCTGGAACAGGAACTGGAGGAACACTTATCGGGTGTTCTAAAAGAATAAAAGAAAAATATCCAGATTGTAAGTGTGTTGCGGTTGAACCTTTAGAAAGTGCAGTAATGAGTGGAGGAAAACCGCATCAGCATAAGATACAAGGAATAGGAGACGGTTTTATTCCAGAAATTGTTGATATGAAATTTATTGATGAGGTAGTTACAGTATCTGAAAAAGATGCAATAGCTAAAATGCATGAAATTTGCAGAAGTTATGGTCTGTTTGTTGGAATTTCATCAGGTGCAAATGTTTTTGCTGCTGAAAAAGTTTATGAAAAGTTAGGTGGGAACATTGTTACCGTTCTACCTGATAGAGGAGAACGGTATTTGAGTATGTTAAAGTAAAATTCTTCCTAGTCTTATAATATTAGACCCTTCTTCTATAGCAATCTTATAATCTCCACTCATCCCCATTGAAGTTTTTAATTTGAATTGATCAGCCAGTTTCCTTAATTTTTTGTAAACGCTTCTTGAATCTCCTTTAAGAGTTCCGATTGACATTAAACCAACAAGACTCATATTTGGAAGAGATTTTACATGGCTAATTACACCATCCAGTTCTGATTCTTTTACTCCTCCATGTTTTTCATGATTTGAAAAATCTTCCCCATTTTTCAAATATTTGAATTTTTTTTCAAAATTCAAATCATTATCAAGGTTAACTTGGATATAAACATCAACTGAAATTTTAAGTTCAACTGCTGTTTTTGAAATTTTATCAGCAAGTTTTTTTGAATCAACAGTTTGGACTGTTCCAAAATATTCCAATGCTTCTCGGACTTTGTTCCTCTGCAAACGACCAATAAAGTGATATCTTTCTCTTGCAATTTTCACGTTTCTCTTTTTTGCTGATTGAACATAGTTTTCCCCAAAAAAAAGATCGTCAAATTGAAGGAGTTCATTAATTTGTTCGTCCTTTGCGTATTTGCATGCAAAAAGAATTTTTACATTTGACGGAATTTTATTACGAACAGAGAGGTATTTTTCTGAGATTGACATAAAAATCAAATTGCATCATAAGCTTTTTTAAGAATAATAGAATCAGTCTCAAGGACAGGAGATTCGCAAGTAACAACCCCACATACCTTGAAATCTTTCAATGCTTTCATCAGATCTTTATAATTCCATTTTGGGTCATCAGCAATAGCAAGATGATTTTTTTCTCCCTTATCGCCATAATTAACTCCTTGTATGTGAAGATGCATTTCTTTTAGTGCTTTTTTGCCAAGTTCTCTTTCTATTTTTTCTAAAACACTTG
>DATDTS010000042.1:0-13344 GCA_035290745.1 Candidatus Bilamarchaeaceae archaeon
TATTCTTCCAAAGATTGTTTTTTTATTTGGCTTATCTCGCGCTTTTCCCATGAATAATCAAATGATCTTAATTGTTCCAAGCTCCCATTAGTTATTATAGTTTCAAGCCCTAATTTCTTTTCTAAAATAAAATCAATTGATGAATGGGAAACGTTTTGGTCTTTGGCATCTTGAATAACGTTCTCATACAACCTGATTTTAACAGTAAGATCCTCCTTTACCTTATTCAGTTCTTTTTTGTACGAAACTTCATCCAGGTTCCTTTTCTCTATCGTATTTTTTATCTTTTGTATTTCCTTTAAAGACAAATCAATATTGCCATTATTATAATTGTTTTCTGCGTTATTCAGTTGAGTTAGCAGATCAGTATCTAGTTCCTGATTTTGTAATAGAGATAATTGATCAGAAACATATGAACTGGAATTGTCTATATCTAGCTGAACACGGAGGATTGCCTCACGGCCTTTAATCAGGCCTTCCAGAACAACAGAATAAATCCCATTACCAAGGTCTTTCTTTTCTTTTACCTTTTCACCTGTGATAGAACTAACCTTCATAGATTTTATTTTTTCGCTTGGATCAGTTGGTACATACACAGTAGTTGAATCAATATCAATATTTGGATGGATCAATATGTCATAATAAAGAACTGAGTTCAGGCCAATATTTGAAGTTACGTAATTTGTATGGTTGATTGAAAATGCGTTGAACAGGGTTGTCTGATTTTCTAGTTTGTGCGCCCCTTTTTTCAAAACTTGTCCTTTATATTCCAATCCGTCAATTTTACCAACCAGATTAACATTTGAATCAGTATCCAATTCAAAATTGATTGCCTCAAAAGAGGTTGCAGATGCATCGCCATGCCCAATGACTTCTCTTGCGTATTTGGTTGTGTATGCAAGAGTCGCCTTTTTCTCGAACACGAGTAAATCCTGATAAAATCCTGGAACGGACTTAAGCTCAAAATCCAGTTTTTTCTTTGACTGTAAAAATGACCCGACATTTTCTGATCCGTTTATTATGTCAGTTCTAAAAAAGGGGATTTCTGTTGGCAAATTTATTTGAACCGGAATGTTGTCAGCAGAATATCCATACCTGTTTTTTAGAAAGATTTCAAGCCTGACATCTGCAGGAACATCAAGCTCTACTGAATCTAAAAAAAATGAGACCTCATTTTCTAAACCATTTGAGACAATTTTCTTTTTGCTCTTTTCAAGTTCCAGTTCAATGTCAAAAAATTCAGACCTGATAATTTTTAGGTTCCCAATAGCTTTTGGGTAGTTAATTGAATCTGAGAAAAAATAGGCATCATATTTGCGTATCCCTGAAGTTAAATCAGCAGTTTCGTCTTTTCCAAGCTGTGCCTGGAGCAGCAGTTCTTTTCTTTCACCAACAAGAGAACCATAAACAAGTTCTGCAGACTCATAAACGCTGTCTTCAATATTGTTTAGAAGTTCGATATCTTCTACCTTTTCCCTGCTGCTGATAAATGAAAAAAGAGATTCCTCGTAGTTAATGCTTATATCATCCTTCTTTGCCCTCTTTAACAGGTCTTCTACCCCATGTTTTTTTGCATCCAATAAAACCAGGATTGTTGAGTCAATTTTCTTGTTTTTTGCCAAGCTGGCGAAAAGAATTGCATTGTTGTATGATTCAAACTGGTCACCAAGATATTTTGAATTCTTTGCTGTTTCAAAGGATTTTCTTGCTTTTTCAGCATATTCCAAAGATTCGGAACCGCTTGCATCAATGCTCTCAATTGCCTCTAATGCATTGTTTCGTTTTGATTCAACAATTGAAATTGCATCAGAGTTTAGGCTGTCAAATTCATGGTCAGCATAAAGAAGAGAGGAATGTGCATCCTGCAGAGAACTTAATGAATCCCTTAGGTACTTGTCGGATTTTCTTTTAAAATAATTTAGCCCTTTTTCATACGAGTCAACTGCATTTGTGTAAGATATTTTGGCTTCTTCGAATCTTTGGTATATTTGTAAGAATTCAGAATCATCCAGGAATTCCGTGGTTGTTTTGGTTTCTTTTATTTTTTGCATATTGTGTTTTTCCATCTCATTTAGCTTTCGCTGGGCTTTTTCTCTTAATGATTCAAAATCCAATAACAGCAAGTGATATTCGTCTTCGGACTTGGACAATGCGGATAATGAAAAAGAATTTGCTTTGGCTAACTCTGATAAGATTCCATCTGATGACCAGATAACCAAAAAGGTTTCCTGAAAGCCGTCTGAGCTTGGAATTGGGGATCTTAGATTTTGATTTATTTCATTTGCCTTTGCATCAATAACCGAGTATATATTCTGTGCATTAAACAAATGGTTTGATGCAAGGACGCATTCTTCTTTTCCAGCAGAGGTATATTCATCATCACAAATACCTGCCTTTTGCACTTTAGCAAAGGTTTCGGTAGAGGTTTTTAATTCAGAATCCGCCTTTTTTATACTCAGAATCAGGGCATCGACAGAACTGTCCATTGTTTCTTTCCAATAAATGCCATAGTCTATGCAGTTTTTAAAAGGACCCCATCCGTAAGCACTAAGAACGTCAGTTATGAGGAAGTGGGCAGTAGACCAAGGCAAATTCCCAAGTGAAAAAAAATTTTGCAAATTTTTCTGACATTCTGAATTGTAAAATCCCGCATTGTCCAGCGAAGCTTTTGCAGAAATGATTTTTTGTTGGATTTCCTGATTTGGAATGCTTGTTTGTTCTAGGCTGAGGTTTTCCAGTGATGGATGAAAAACAAATGAATTCCAGACTTCTTTTTGTTCGATGGGTGTGACATAGATATATGGATTGCTTCTTGTCCACCAATATTCATTCCACGGTTTTTCAATAGTGATGCTAGTCAAAAGAGAAGCGAATATTACTAGAAATAGAGCGAATCGCATATACCCCAATTAGTTAATAATAAACAAAATATTAAAAACATAACTTTTTTTCTCAAAAAGATGTTTAAAAATCAATAAAAAGATGGGAAAAAAAGGGAACCCACAAGGAATTCATCAAAAAATGTATGTTTGTATTAGTGACATGGATTATAATGTAGTTTATTTTTATGTTTATTTATGTGTTATAAACATTTCTGTTGTATAATACAAATATGACTGGACCAACAACAAGGGGGTATATCACTAGCACAAGAGCCACTGCAACTGAAGCAAAACCAAGACCACTAGCAGAACCTTTGACATTGAGAGGAGAGGAGAAGATTCCAGCACTAGTTATGGCATGTTTAAAACATAAGAAAATACAAGAAGCGGCATCTGTTGCTGTTCTGCTTGATGTTAATGTTATTTCAGGAATAGTCGCTACAGGATATTTCCAAGACCTAGAAAGAGATGAGAAAATAAATTTCCTAGCGTATTATGTTGGAAACAGATCAGATGCAAAAGTTTCGATCCTTTGGCATGAAGATGGCGTATCAAAAGGGGTAGTATGCAATCCAGAAAAAGCAGTGGAGAATAGCATGACGATTGAGATAGTTATTGATGGTATACACAATGGAGAATTAATAATAGCAAGTCACGAAAAATTAGAAACCGGAGTAGAGTTGTTAGTTGGTCAAATTCTAGATAGTGCGAATATACGAACGGTTAGAATTACAACTGGAAATGTGCTGTCAGAAGAGGATGAAAGAAGTGGTATCTTTACTATTTCCAGCTTTGGCCAAATAGTAAATGCACAACTCAAAGAAGCTCAAAAAGTTTGTATTATAAAATTAGAGTATACGCCAAACGAAGGGGCTGATTATGACAGAATAGCAATGCTCAAAAATGTAAAAGCACTGATTGGTGATAGATTGGGTGCATTGTCTTTTGCATCAATTGATGCAAATATTTTTTGGATATGTGTTATTGATGGTTCTGCACGAGAGATAAGGGCTATTGAGAATGAGATGATTGGCTCTGTTCGTGAGATGAGAGAACGAAGAGAGCTTCCAGCAGGAGGGTTGCTAATTGTTTATTTTGATTCAAGCAACTTACAAACACAGGAATTTAGCCCAAGAGGATTTGAAGGAAGTGCTGATAAACGGCCAACGTATATCCCAATAAGCTAAAACCCACAAAAAACCAGTAAAGAAAACATATTTAAATAGTTCTTAACAACTTAATACCGAGTAAAATGCAAACACCTAGAATATTAAGACTGTCTCAGCTGCTTGACACCGATAGTGGAACGCGATTTCCGAATTCAAGGGTAGCAAGAGCTGCCATAGGTATGGACCGGCTTATGAAGGGCAAAGCAGCACAAGGCTTTGTGGGAATCATCCCGAAACTATCAGACCCACACGAACTCGAGAAAGTAAAACAAAAAGATCAAAGAGGAAAAACAATTGCTGAAACATTAATTGCAGCAGTAGAATTATTTTATTCAGGTCTTGGAACAGTTGTTGGACAGATGGATGATGCAATTGTTAGATTATCAGAATCAGAATTGAGAAAACAGTTAACAGCTGGAGCTCATACGATTTTAGGAGAAGGAATTCTGGAACAAATACGTTTGAAGGCAAGGTTAATTGCTGCAGAAGCAGTTGAAAGAGCACTTACAGGAAACGAAGGACATGTTGATATTTCTTCCCCAATAATCTCAGCAGTTGATGAAGTTGTAGCACACATTGGAGTAGATCTAGTTGGAGGCTTACGGGAATCGGTTGCTAGTGGATTAGATGGATTAGATGTTGTAAAGATGATCGATCGTGAAGCAGAAAAAGCAGAACGAGAGATTGTAGAGAGTACTTCTTCAAATATTTATGAATTGCTTGCTAATACTTTTGGAATGGAAATTGCTGCTGCAAGAATGTTGGGCGGGACTTTCAGAACGCAAATTGAAATAAATGAAATTGCTGCAAAGGCTGTTTTGTATATAAGAAAGACAATAAAAGAATTGGTGACAGTTGGAACCTTAGCCCCTGATGAAATATTAAGCATTCAACTAACAAACAGAGCGATTGCAGAATTACTTGCAGCCCAAAGACAAGCGCAGGTTACGCCTTTACCAGAATCTGCAATTGTTGGACTCGGTTCAGTAAGAGTAGCTGGGGCTGGTGATGAACCAAAGACCTTACAGGTAGTACCACCCCCGCTGCAGGAACCGCCTACACAAGTTGTTCCTGAAGCTGAACTTAGGAGAACGCAAGTTGTTGCACCAGTTGAAGACGTAGGTACTGAAAGATTAGAAGGACTTATTTCAGAAGATGAAACAGCAGCCGTTGAACGTGTGCAACCTGGAGCAAGTAGTGGGTATCTTGGAGTTTTTGAAGATGAACCAAAGTATGATGCCGTTCAAAAAAGAATTGGAATTGAATTGATGAGAACAATAACTGATGTTATTGTAAATGCTGTTTCTTTCCGTGAGTTCCTAAGAGAAGCAGTATCATATAAAAAGCTGGCTCAAAGACTTAGGGATAGAGGTAACCGAGCACCAGATAGAAGAGCAACACACCTTCTTTACGAAACAATGGTTAATGCCTCATTGGATGACTTAATTAAACAAGGAATAATACAAAGAACAGGATTAACAACCTTAGAATTTAAGGCAATCATGAGACAGGTCCTAAGAAACATTAAGTACGGAAGAGAAGAACACGATTTCACACTTTATCTAGACACAAACAGCTCAATTAATGCCCCAGATATTTGGAAAATGGTTGATGAAAAAATTAGAGGTACAAGAAATGGCTGAACCACAGATAGCAACTAAACGATCAGCAATAATAGCTACAGCTACAGGAGCTTTCTATGCGCAGTCAAGACCAGATTCTGCATTATGGAGAAGATTTCATGATGTTGTTCCTGAAGAAGATGGAATAAAAAGAAGATTTATCGAAGGAGTTGCATCAGCAGTTCAAACAAATACAAGAAAAGCATCAGGTGAATTGCAAGAAGAAGTTGAAGGGTGTGTGAGAGATGCAATTAGAGGGGTTATTTGCGATCTTGCCGATACACATCAAGCAGAATTTAATGAGTTAGTGAGGGATATAACTACAACTGTTATGTCTGTAGATCTGGTTGTTGGGACAAAACAAGAGCATATAGAACAGCGGATTGTTGAAGGACTAGCAAGAATTAGGCAAGCACACGAAGAACAAATATTGGAAAATATAAAAGGATCAGTAGCACAAGCATTTGAAGGCGAAGGAGATTTAAGAATAAAACTGGCAAGAATCAGTGGTGTTGCTGCAGAATGCTACAACGTGATAAATGATGACATACGATTCAATTCTCAGTTAATATTTGAGGGAATCGGTATTATAGAATTTGATAGAAGGCTTAGAGAAATAAACAAAGAAGCAGAAACAAAAGCAAAAAGAGAGGTTGCACAAAGATTAGAAAGGGAATTGACAGAGTCAATAGCTGAATCTGCAGCTGGAATTGTAAAAGCACCTGAAAAGCAGGCACAAGCAAGGGCGCTTGTTTTAGTTGATGGGGTTACTAAAGCAATTTTAGAGTTTATTCATGAACTAACTGGGGAAGGATACAAAATCCCAGAAAAATTCGATGATTTACAACGAGAGATAAAAGAAAAAATAGGTGATGGGAGAATAACGACAAGCAGATTAAATGAAGCGTGTGATCAAATTGCAGATCAAATAACCTCACAGGTTCTAATCTCTTTTTCCGGGGACAGGTTGTTTGATGAGATTCCGAGGTTAATTGGTGAATGGATAAAAACAAATACAAAGGGAGCAACAGGGGAAAAGATTGTTGTCTCATTGACCGAAGCATTGCAAAGAAATACAAGAGAAAGAACAGAAGCAAAACAAGGTGATAGAACAAAAGAAAATCTCCTACATTTTGAAATTTTTTACGCAAGAATAATGTTAAGGCTGCCACAAGCACATTTTGAGCATGGAGCTAGAGAACTGGCAAAAGAACTTGTTGATGATTTTATTAGGTTTGGACAAACCGAGTGGTTTTTAGGAAAAATAGGTTATGATGATTCTAAACCAGAAACACCAGTTGTAACAGATGGAATGGATGTAACAAGAGCAGCAAAAGCAAGACAGGATGCAAGACGCAGGGCAAAGGAATCAAGATGCAGAAGATTTTCAGAAGTAGTTGGTGGAACTGGAAATCTTGAAAAAATTAATACATTTGCAAATTATATGAGAGTCCACGCTGCCTCAAGAAGGGAAAACGGCGCAGAAGCACAAGAAGTTGCAAGATTAACAGAAAATTTCGAAACGTTCACAGCAGAAGCAAAGGCATTTGTTAATCCAACAGGAGTATAAATCCTAATTTAAAAAATTATCATTTCACATTAATCTGATGATTTGAACTTGGCAAGAACATGTAATGTTCTTGACTGTCGTGAAATGCGAAGCATTTCACTCCATGGCAAGAAAGCAAACCTTTCTTGACTGTCGTGAACGCAATGCGTTCACTCCATGATAAAGTAAGTTCAAATATCCCGATGGAACCACGTTCCATGGGCATCAAGAACTTCGTTCTTGAATGTTGAAAAGGTGTTTTCAAATGACAATTAGACGGATCAGTTATAATAATAAAGAAATTATACTGCTTGGAACAGCACATGTATCAAAAAAGTCCAGAGAGCTGGTTGAAAAAACAATTGAAGAAGAAAAACCGGATATAGTTGGAATAGAACTGGACAAAGGAAGGTACAAAGCACTAAAAAGTGGGGAGAAATTTGAACAATTAAATATTATTGAACTTATCAAATCAGGCCAAGCATGGGTCTTTCTTATCAACATTATCCTAAAAAACTTTCAAAGACAGATTGGAAAACAACTTGGAGAAAAACCGGGATCTGAAATGATTGCAGCTTTGAATGCTGCTGAAGAGAAAAAACTAAGAGTGGCATTATTAGACCGAGATGTGAAAATAACATTAAAAAGAGCATTTAGTTTTCTGACTTTGGGCGAGAAAATAAGATTCATTACTGATACGTTTGTAGGCCTCTTTTCAAAAGATGAGAAAAACAGGATAAGTGAAGAGCTGGTTGAAAAACTAAAGGAAAAAGATACCTTAAATGCATTAATGCAAAAAATGGGGCACGAGTACCCAACGATAAAAAAAGTTTTGGTAGATGAGAGAGATCAATACATTGCACACAATATTTCAAAACTGCCTGGAAAAAAAATACTTGCTGTTTTAGGGGCAGGGCATTTAGAAGGTGTTGAAAGTAGTATTGGAAAGAAAGTTGATATAAAAGAGATAACTGATATTCCGAAAAAGACTTCGATGTTAAAGATATTTGGAATTTTGATACCGTTAATTGTGATTGGACTTATTGCATACGCATTTATTACAAAGGGCACCGAAATAGGAGTAAACACGGTTGTTCTTTGGATTTTAGTCAATGGAACGCTGTCCGCGCTTGGAGTTTTAATAGCACGAGGGCATATACTTGCAGCAATAACTGCTTTTATAGCTGCACCCATAACAACCTTGCATCCATTGTTGGCAGTAGGATGGTTCGCTGGGCTGGCCCAGGCAAAAATCTCTTTACCACAAGTAAAAGATTTTGAGCAATTAAGCAACCTAAATACTTATACTGATTTTGAAAAGAACAAGGTTACAAAAGTTTTGCTGGTAGTTGTATTTGCAAATCTTGGTGCAACAATTGGAATGGTTATTGCCCTTCCGTGGATTGCTTCTTTAGTTATCTAAACTCATTAGTTAAAAAAACCAACCTAAAATTACTAAACTAATGGAAAAAATATTTGAAGGGGTTTTTCGAGAAGGGAAATATCTCTACACACCAGCACTAGTAAAGGGCCAAGTATACGGAGAGAGAATAATAAAAGAAGGAAATGTCGAATATAGGGCGTGGGACCCATTCCGAAGTAAATTAGCTGCTGCAATAAAAAAAGGATTGAAACTTTTTCCATTTAAAAGTAATTCTAAAATATTGTATTTGGGGGCTTCGACTGGCACTACAGTTTCTCATCTTTCAGATATTTGCACAAAAGGTGAGGTATATGCAGTTGAGTTTTCACATCAGGTTGGAAAACAACTTATTGCCCTTTCTGAGAAGAGAGAAAATATAATTCCAATAATTGCAGATGCCAGAAAACCAGGGGAATATGAAGAGGTTGGACAAGTAGAAATAGTATACCAGGACGTGGCTCAACCTGATCAGGCAGATATCATAATAAAGAATGCAAAAAAGTTCTTGAATAAGAAAGGGATTGCGATGTTTGCAGTAAAGAGCCAAAGCATTGATGTTACAAAAACACCAGAAAGTGTTTTTGAAGATGTTGAAAAAGAATTGCAAAAATATTTTAATATTTTAGAGAGAATAAGAATTGAGCCTTTTGATAAGGATCACCTGTTTCTTGTTTTGGAGTTCAGATAAGTTTATAAACAAATAGACACTAATAATAACAATATGAGTAGATTACTGTGCGTCAGACACGGGGTTGGATGGAGACCAAAAGATCCGTCAATACCTATGGAAGCGTATGCACAAAGAAGTAGGCTTAGACATAGGGCACCAGAACTTGAACTGAGGATGGCAGAGCCTGTGGAAGCATCAGTCTCAGAAAAAGACAGGGCAGTATTCCTAGGTCCATTTGGTCGTCCAGTGGAAGCAGAAACGCAACAAAAAACAGCAAATATACATTCGCTGAAAATAAGGCAAATAAGAAGGGGAATGTTTAGGCCAGTAGAACTAATTGCTATTACGTCAGAGGGACAGATGGGATTGCTTGATGCATATCGTAAATTTGGTTTAATAGGAGATCAAATAGCAATAGAACTTAGAGATGATCAAGTCCGGGCTCTTGGTTTTGGGGATAATATGAAAGCCAGAGAAGACACTGTAAGACATTTTAGAGGCATGACCCACCTTGGAGAATTGGGAGAAACGAGATATTTACTTGGTGGGAATAGACTACGCATGATCGTGTATCTTGAAACAATCCACAGTGAGTTCAAAGTAAACAGGAAAAGATATGTAGTACTAAGCCCAAGAGAAGCATCTGTTCTTGCAGTGGAGGGAGCTGATATATTAACAGAAATCACAGACCGTAATTCAGGAAAAACCGAATTAAAAGATGGATTATTTGGAAGAACAGAGGATACAAAAGTAAAGTATTATATCGGATTGAACTCAGATGCACTACTAAATTTCTGTTTTGCGCCAATAAAATTACCAAAAATTGAGTTTCTTACAAATGGTGAAAAGGTTACTGCAACTGAATTGTTTGTAAACGCGATAAAAGGAGAAACACTCGAGCTTTTAGTTAAAGGTCCCGCTGGGTGTATTAGTCAAAGGGCGGCAGAAAGATTTAGTGAGTACACTGATGCATGTGAAAAACGAAGTTTTGCAAGACAATTTCCAGATCCTACAAGTACTATTCTAAACATAATAGACCGACTAGCGAACGGAATAGCAGAAAATGGTGGAAAAATAGACCAACAAACACTTGATAATTTGTTAGAGACAGGGGTTTTAGATATAACTGAATATGCAATGGCCTGCAGTATTATAAAATAATAATTCAACCGCTTCTCTTACTGCCACAAGTCGTCTTACGATTTCACCATTAGCTGGTGCTACTCGTGCTTCTCCTCTTTTTGGCTTTCCTTTTATTTGTTCTTCCCAATAGGATTTTGGTCTGAAAACATTTGGGTGTTGTTCCACTAATGGACCACTTGTGGCAGTAGAACTAATCGCAGTAGTTCCTCTAGCTTTTAGTAATTTTTGAGCCATGTGTTATAAATTAGGATAAGAAATGTTTAAAAATAGTGCTACAGGGATATTAAATTATTTGGTATTATATCCGAGTATATGGATGCTAATGAAAGATTCTGGCTTCAGAAATGCATAGATTCATTTAGGAATAATGATTTTGATGCGCTTTTGAAGAACTCAAATGAACTAGAGAAATATGCTCAAGATCCCTCTATTCCTTTGATGTATGAAGCAATTGCATATTATCACAAAAAAAATTTTAACAAAGCAAAAAAAATATTCTATGCACTTTATCTAAAAAAATTTGTAAAGGAAAAGAAACAGGACACAAATTTGATTTACTACCTTGCACTTTGTGATCTTTATTCAGGGAACCTAGATTCAGCTGTAGAAAACCTTAGAAAACTAAAAAGAAAAGAGCCGAGTAACACGGACTATAGTATAATGCTCTATCTTGCTCTGAGTATTAAGGGAGATGTTTCTTCTTCCACAATGCAATTGGCTGAGGCTCTTGGTATAAACAGTAAAAAAACAGTCCAGACACTTGAGGAAATGTTAGGAATTGCACTCCAGAATAGTAAACTAAGTGGAACTGCAAAAGTGCTCATAATAGAGTTGGTAAGAAAATTAAGTTTCTCAAATAAAACACTGAAAGATTAGAATGGTCTAAGACAACCTTTTGGTTCATCTTGCTTTTTTGGGATAACACCTAAAGCAGCTTTGTAAACCAGCCTGTCTTCTTCTTTAATGGTCTTATCATTAGAACGCTGTAACAATAATGGATTGTATTTTTTCTCCCCTATTAATGGGATTACTCTAAGACAAAATAATACTTCTGGTTTCAGTTCTTTTTCTTTTATTTGGTCATCTATTTTTGCAATAAGTTTTGCTCTGAATACTGGGTCAGCATTAGCTTGTTTTGATAATGCAACAACAAATCCGCCAAAGAGTCTCTCATTTAACTCTGGGATTTTAACTCTATCAAAAGCGTAATCTATAAATTTATCACCAAACCTACCAAATAGATAGTCTGCTGTTCTCATGTTTTCTTTGTCATTGTCACTTGGGTCAAAAATAGACCCCACATCATAGAATCTTTCAGCTACAAGTGTTAACATTGTTGGAAACTTTCTGCCTGTTGGATCATTTTTTGACTCTGCTTGTAGCTTTTCAAATAATTTATCTGCTTCACCTTTCTTATTGGCAGGCGATGCAGAGGAAATTGAATTAAAAAAAGGTTGCAATACTTCTAGTGCTTTATCAACAAATGGTTGCTCCTCTTTTTTATAATTTTTTAGTTCAGTCATTCTGCCATCCTCGTTCTATCCTTTTGATTTTCTTCAAAATAATATTCAGCTTTCATTGTTGGTTTATACATCTCAGCACCTTTTGCACCTGTCTCAAGAGCAGCTATTCCGACACCACGTAATCTTAAACCCATACTAACGGCACTTGCCAATCCGGCTTCCGCTGTTTCTGCTGCACCATGTGCAATATGACCTGCCTTTGCCGCATGAGTACTATGAAAAGCATGACCAACATGCCCAAGGGCACCCAAACCTGCACCTAAGGCAGCAGCAGCAAAAAGTTCCTTAGAAGTAAGTACTTCTCCAGTCATAATACCCTTAATGGATTGAGATGCACCAACACTTGTGACGGCTCCTATACCCGAAGCCCCGGCGATTCCAACCCCAAGAGCTGCTCCAACCCACATACCACTTAAAATCATCGTTGTACCAATTGCTATTGAGCCATATTTTGCAGTTGCTTGTTTAACCCCTTCGGTTTTTTCATAAACCTCACCGATCCTTCTAAGTGGGTCTTGTATTTGCGAAGATTCAGTTGCAAAAGTATTAAGCCCTTCAAGAACCATTTCGATTCGCCTGGCATCAGTTGTTGGTGTCCCACCCAAGGCAGCAATTTGAGGATCTGCTTTGGATCCAAAAGATTCCAGTGCTGTAATCGCAATACTAAGCCCTCTTTGCATAAGCTTAATAGATCCAGTAAACTCTGTTTGAGCTGCTGTGGCATTCTTAACATCTTCTGCTTTCCAATAATAAGGATTATAATTTCGCACAAGAAATTGGCTCATTTCATTACTTACCTCAGAGAATTGATCATGTATTCCTCTAAAAGTTGTAGCAAGAAACTTCGCATCTTCTTTTGTAAGTTCTGCAGGGTTCTTTACAAAAAAGTCTCTTACTGCATTAAAGGTTTGCTGTAATCTTGCCTGTTCAGTCAAGTTCTTATCTTGGGCTATCTGATGCAACTGCTGACGTAATTGCACTTTGGATTGAGGTACTGGTTGTACTTCTTGTTCTCTAAAAGCAGTAGCCATGTGTTTTTAATTAAACCAAAGAATATAAAAATATAGTTATAAAAAAAGAAGAAAATCAGTTTCCCTGACAAGCTTCCAAACATTGCCGTGTTTCGTCGCCTGTTAAACCACTACAAATTTCTTCACAATTAAGATCTTGTCCTCCACCAAGATCAGACCAATCTGAGCCTAGTTCTTGTGGTTCTGCAGGTAACTCAAAATCAGAATCAGAAACTTGTGTAGTGTAACTTTTCGCTTCCATTCTTAAGTCAACTGGAGCTCCTCCAACTACTCCTTTTGATTCAAGATAGAGTAGTACTCCTTCCTGTGAGAAACAATACATTGATGTTACT
>DATDTS010000043.1:0-17368 GCA_035290745.1 Candidatus Bilamarchaeaceae archaeon
TTTTCTAAAGCTTACGCTACTCATTTTCTCATCTCCGTGGCAGTCTTCTCATGGAAGTTTGTGCGTTGCCCTTGGGCAACGTGCCTGCTACAGAGTAAAAACTAAGTTAAAATTATTTTTTCTTATGGGTCAATTCATCCACATTATTGAGCTTTGCTCAATATGTGCAATGAACAAAGTTCATTAGCATGGACTAAAGTCCATAGGTTTCTTGACTATCATTAGGCTTGTCGGGTCGCTTTATTTTAATTAGGGGGAGGATCAGAATGAGCCCTCAAAATGAGGAGGGACGCTCCCCTCCGCGTTTTAGGGACGAATAAATTAATTAAGGTTTTTGTATTTTTTAATTCCGATCGTAAAGTAATAATTAATTAGAACTCTAAAGAAATTAATTCAAATTAAAAATCAGATTAAAATAAGAAAAGAAAAAGAAAAGAAAAAAAGAACTAATTGCTTTGTAATGCTGCAATGAATTCTCTTGCTGCTGACAATGTGTCTTCAGCATTCCAACCAGCAACAACTACTGCTTTTCCTTCTGATGCTTCCCACACTAAGACTTTGTTATTTTCGTCTAATGGGGCATCTGCACCTTGAAGTAACTCTGCAGTCTTTGTGTTTACAGCTGGACCACCAACAGTAACTACTGAATCAGAACTTACGTCCTTATCCAATACTACAAGTGCTGATGGGAAGTTATCATAGCCAAATGGTTCAACTGATTCAACAGTTTCAGTACCGTCTGGTAAAATAACTGCAGAAACACCTGACATATCAACAGATGGTGTTGCACCTGGACCTGCCGATACAGAGCCTGGGGTATAAGTTATATCTGCAACTTTTACCTTAACTCCGCCAGTTCCAGAAATTGTAGTCTCATCTCCAACTGCTCCTGTCCATACTTGTGTTGCTGTAGATGATGCATCTGCTACTGATGGTGCTAAAAGGAATTGTGCATGTGCTACCCTCTTTGCAACCTTAAGTTCTACATTCTCATCATCATATGTATCAAGTATAGAACCTCTTGAACTTACAAATCCAACAGCTACATCTCGTTGAACTGTTGTTTCGTAGGTGTCAAAATTTGTGGATCCAAGACCTGAAAAAGGTACAACACCTGCAAAAGTTGCCTTTCCTTTTTGGTAGAGTCCCATATCCTCAGAAAGATCCTTTTTGGTTATATTGTAAGCAAACATCCAAGCAACTGGGTATTGTTCTGATTGTCCAACACCTGCATCTTCTGATAATGCTACACAGTATGTACTGTTTGCACCACCAGTTGTCGCTACTCCAGTAGTTAAGTTTGCATTCGCTCTTCCAAGAGCATGGAAGGTTTTTGGCGTTCCGGTATACCCAGGCACACCAACAGTTCCATTATAAGAAACATCTCCACAATACCCAAGTCTCAAAGCACCACTCTCATTAATGGTTTTTCTAACACCAGCTACACCATATTCAACATCAACTGCTGTGTCATTTGTTCTGCTTAAATAAAGCCATTCATTATTTCCGCCTTGTTGTCTTAACAAGATAGTACCTGGAACCAATACTTGGGATGAGGTATAACCAGTTGCACTGTCGTTTACTGGATTGTAAACACCAGTACCATTACCAAACAAAACAACTAACCTGTCTCCACTTCCTGCACTTGTTGAGAAACCATCCTCTACGGTTGTAGTGACTTCCAAGTACGAATCAAATCTGTTTGCTGTTGCATCAACAGTATAGGTAGTGTCACTTCCAGATACTTTATAAGTGAAGTCGTCTGATTTATGTACAGCGATTTTCAAAGTATCATAGTCGTCAGAGCTGCTTGGATCCAAATCCAACCCTTTATAGGTAAATCTATATCCAGCTGGATCTTCAATTAAACCAAACCCTTCATCTTCTTCTAGAAAAGAAGTTGCTGATTCTTTATAAAGTAAAACAGACCTTAAACTATCTGTGTAGTTGCTGTTTGAAGCCTGTGCAAGGGTTTCTTTTCTTTTCCATGCAAGCCTTACTCTCCATTCAGCATCTTTATTTACCTTATTTTCACCATTTACTTCTGGGTAGTTATTGTCCTTTAACACTAATTCGTTTTTAACAATAGCCATGTCAGCCCATTTTGCCCCATAGGTATAACCAGGTGCTGTTTTATAGACTCTTACAAGAATCTTGTCTCCTGCCACTGAAATTGATGATGTTGATCCTGGTGCAACGGTTGTTTGTTTTAATACTTCACCATTGCTGTCCAAAATGCTAACTATAGCTGATTGTTCTGCTGCAGTGTTACCAGACTTAATATCGTCAAGTCTTACTGTGTAGCCACCTTGTGCTTCAAGAACATCCCCTACATTAACAATACCAGAAACAGATTCTTTTGCTAAATCAAGTTCTCCACCAAGATAAAGGTGAGATTGGTTAGCTGCTGTTGTATCCGCTGCATCCAATTTTGTTACAACCCATTCAGAGCCTGCAAACATAATTGGTGTTTTGTGTGTTTCAAATCTTTCTGAATCTGTTGCAGAACACAAAGAATAACTGCTGTTTGTTGATTGAGTACATTGTGGGATACCATAGTTACCTGATCCACCATCAAAAAACTTTAGTTGGTATACAAGGTTATGAACTTTTCCTTCTATAGTAGAAGAACCAGATTGCCACTTGGTTGAAGATCTTGTGAAAACCTTTTGTTCTTCCTTAAATGTTTTTGAAGAATCCTTGTCTTCTACAGTATAGTCAGCAAAACCTGAATATAGGCTACTACCTATCCTAAAAACACCAGCTTGTGTCTGACTAGCTAAATAACCACCAGAACCATCAGCAAATGGATGTGCATCAGCACTTGTTTCTGAGATACTTGCGTTATATTCATTTGAGGCACCAAGAGATCTGTCTTCAAGGGCTCTATCCGTATATTCGTTAATAAGTGGCTTCACTGTATACGAACCTGCTGCTGCAACTCCTGGTACAGTAAATTCCAATTTAACTTTTTCATCTGTTACTGTACATTCTGTTGAACCACCTGAGCTAGCTGCTCCACATGATGCTTCACCTGAAACAGATGCTGTTAATGTTGTTGTTTTAAATGCTTCACTTGCAATTTTAGCTGCAATTTCAGCTGCTGCAACACCATCAGATGCTGCTGCGTTTTCACCCACAACTATCTGAACTGTTGGGGCACCGTTTGAGTTTACCAATTCTGTACTTTGGTACATCAAACCTGCAAATGCTACTGAAGATGCTAATATAGTCGCACCTGCAACAATTGCGCCGATTTTCCCTAAATTTACCTTCATATATACACCTCGGTTTTTTATAAGAGACTATGTCTCTTTTGTCTACCGTCTTTATTGGCCCCGTTATAATAATTAACGACGGTAGTTCCTTCCTATTTCCGGAAGAGGGCCAACAATGCAATCCCCAAAAGATTGAGGATTATAGCCTCACGGTTAATGAAACCTATGGGCTATAGAAGGTGTCATACACAACCTTTATAAAGATTTACCCTTGTTATAAACGGGTCTTTATAATAAAATAAGAGTTATCTGGCAACTAACGAATCAACTATTCGTTAAGAAACGTATTTTGATGATATCATAAGAATACCCAAAATATATTTATGACGTTAAAAACAGATATTTTTCAGAATTTAACAAATTTAACGTCTATATACGACGTGAATAGGTAGACCCTATTCTCTTAACCAACCTTCAACTTGACCCAAACTTCTCTCTAAACTAGCTTTTTGAGGATCAGCATTAGGAAGAAAGAACAAAAGATCTTTAATAACATCGCGTGTTTCCTCTAACTGCGGCTTTGTTGCTTTAGCAATCATTTTTTGCAATCTTTGGAAGCTTGAACCAAGAATCTCAATAGCTGCTCCCCTTGATTCGTTGTCATTTGGATTTAATTCAACTGCAACTTTGTAGGACTCAACTGCTGCTTTTAGGTCTTGAGGTTTAGCACCTTTATAATAATAATGGCCAAGTTCCCTGAAATAGTCACCTTTTATTTTATTAGAATTATGTGCCTCAAACCTGTCAAAATCAACTGTTTTGCCAAACGCTGATTGTGGATCTAATATAATAAGTGTCCATTCTCCACTAGCTCCTAATGCTGCCATTGCTTTTGATTTGAATTTTGTATCACCATTTGGATGACTTCCTTTAACCAAAACAAATGGAACAATATGATCAATCGTTTTTGCTGCACCTTTTACATGGCCAAAAACTGCGCCACATTTTATATCATCTCTGCCAAGAGCTTCACATACTGCTGCAACCCCATAAACTGCATCAGAACAATCTGCATCTGGAGTTTCTGCTAATTCAGAAGCTGTTTTTGGTTGCCTGAACTTTGCAACTGAAGTTTTTAACCCAAGTTCCCCTCCGACTTTGAAGAAGTTATGGAGTTCGGATGGGATCTCTGAAAAAGAAACTGAATTTAACTTTGATAAAAAAGCCGAGAGTTTTGGGGAGTTGGCTACATCAAGAGGATCCGTTTTTCTTACATCATCTTTTGGAGATGCAAAAGACGCAGTAATTATGTCAAAACTAGGAAAATGTGAAGCAGTAAATGCAACTCCTGCTGCAACAACTGGTCCTGCAAGTCTTGCTACCTGCCTAGCAAAAGTGGAATTAATTCTATCTCTTCTTCTTAACACCATATTATTCACACACCGGTATTTGTGGATTTGGACTTTGGGTTGATAAGACGATTCCAAGAAGTTCAGTACCTTCTGAATTAAATTCTAAATTAACAGACCAGCCTTGCCATATCCCAAATTGTTTGGTTCCACTCTCAAATACCCCGTAAGGACCAATCTGGACTCCTTGAATCTGGATCTCTTGACCAACAACACTCATATCAGCCCATCTTGCTCCAGGAATAGAACCTGACACTAATTTATCAATTCTTAATTTTATGGGAACACAGCCTGCAGAGATAAAATTGATGCCTTCAAAAAGCGTATCAGAACCTTGCAAGTCTCCATTTTGATCTAATATAGAAACATTTGCTAAAGTTAAACCATCAGCTGAACTGGAAATCGAATCAAGCCGTATTTCCCAATTATTTGGAAGTATTAAAGACGCGGAAACATTTATTATGCCTCCAGCAATATCCCTATGCAAAGTAACACGGTTATATTTTAGTTCAACAAGTCTAAAAAGTCCATCAAGAAAATTAATAAAAATACCATGGTTCTCTGTTCTATCAAGCCGTAAACACGGTGCAGCAAAAGAACATATAGGAAGCCCATTTTGACCATCGTTTGTCCTGAATTGCATAGTATAATTTGTAGTTGTGACACCATCTACTTCTTCCCTAGTTACTCCGACAATTTGTACAAAATTCCTCCCTGATTCAAAATCTGAAAATGGGATTTCACCTCTAATAATCCCATCAAAAGGAAAATCTGTGAGATTCTCACTACAATCCAAGGATGTTTCATCTTCACAAGCAACCGGTTCTGGAGTTACTGGTGGAACGACAGGCTCTTCATATGTTTCTAATTCTCTATCAGTTGCAATGGTTGCTGAACGCTCGCTAAAATCATATGAAGAATTAACTGAACAAACCGCAAATGTGAGAATTGCTTCACCATTGATTGTGATGGTATAATCCGTATCTGCTCTAACGGTAAAAGTACTAAGAACATTTCCATCATGATCTACTATTCTAAAAATAGCATCATTTGACTGTGATGCAGAAACAAATTCAAGCAAAAGAGAATCAGTTAATACTAGTTTTTTTACTTGGTCAATTGTATACCTGTGCTCTTGGTCTAAAGAAATTTCAGTTGGGTCGCCGCATAATGAAACTGGAACTTCTTGTCCCCCAGGCTCTTCATTTGGCGGAACAATAATATTAACTGGAGTTGGCTCAACATTGACAATTATAGTTGGAGGTTCAGCAGGTGCTGTAACATTGCTACGGCCACAACCAAATAATGAGAATAATGCAGCAACAGCAAATGGTCTTCTTGAATCAAATCTTTGTTTAGAGATTCTAGCTCTCAACATAACACTCCACCTAGTACGATATATTATAACAAAAAGAATAAAAATGTATTATATGTCCAAAACAAGCCCATCCTTCGCAATTTTAACATTCTTAAAGCCCTTTGCATCATCCAAAAGAACAGAAAAGTCCTTGTATCTTGGGCTTATATGTGTTAAAACCAATTGTTTTACATTTGCCTTTTTTGCAATTTCAGCAGCTTCCTTGGCTGTAGAATGATTCCTCTCACCTGCTTCTTCTTGTTTAGAACTATCAAAAGTTGACTCATGAATTAGCAGGTCAGCATCCTTTGCTGCCTTCACAACTTCAGCACAAGGGGCAGTATCACCAGTGTAAACAATTTTTCTTCCTTTCTTTTTCCAGGTTACTTCTGCTAACTTAATTTTCTTCTTATTAATTGTTACATGTCCTTTCTCTTGTATTTCAGTGAATAGCTTTCCCTTAATTCCTAAAGCCTTGGCTTCTTTTTCATGAAACTTAACTTTATCAGTTTCTTCAAAAACAAAACCAAATGAATCTAATGTTTTGCTGTGTTTAACAGGAAATGCCCTTATGCTAAAGTTCTTTCCTTTGTAGACTTCACCCTTCTTCAAATAATTAATTTGAACGAACTTCTTGTTAGTAATAGCTCCAAGTGGAAAACCAACTGGTACAAACAACTTGACAGGTTTAGGTGAAGGAGAAGTTAGATGCAATGTTTCAATTAAACCGTATAAACCAAGAAAATGATCCAAATGATTATGAGTTATGAAAATTGCATCAATACTTCCATATCCGATTGTATATTTCATCATCTGTCTTTGTGTTCCCTCACCGCAATCAAACAAAAACAAATTGCCCTCGTACTTTATTGCTATTGATGAAAGGTTTCTATCTACAGATGGGGCAGATGCAGAAGTTCCAAGAAAAGTAATTGAAAACATGAACAAATAGTAAATCCGAAAGTAAATTAAAGGCAGAGGTTAATTCTCTGTATGCTGATGGAACTGGTGAATTACAAAAGACGACATCCACCAAGTTTGTCTTAGAGGAGCTGCTAATGGCAAAAGTGAATTAAGATGTTCGGATTTACTCACAAAGTAATTCTGCAAAGAATTTTAAATACTAAAGTAGAAAGTAGTAAACGTGATTACCAACTGGTTTATAACTGGAAAGCCATTAGCAGGAAAAACAACACTAATTAAAATGATTGTTGAAAAATTAAAAAAATATGGAGTTAAAGTTGGTGGATTTATAACTCCAGAAGAAAAGCATCATGGGGTTAGGACTGGTTTTTTTGTCCAGGATATTGAAACTGGTGTTAGGGTAAAGTTTGCTGATACTGAATATTTTGCCCCAAAAGTTGGTAAATATGGCGTAAAAACCAGACTGTTTGAAAGTGTTGTGCTTCCTATTTTTGAAAGATTGGATGATTATGACATAGTTGTTATTGATCAAATAGGAACGATTGAATTAAGAAGCACTAGATTTGGAGATAAATTACAAGAATTGTTAGAAAGCAGAAAACCAGTTATATGTACCTTAGAAGAGCAATTATTACCTAAATACAAGGTATTTGGTGAGGTAAGAGAAGTAAACTATGAGAATAAAACACAACTAGAAGAAGAGATTTATCAAAAAATTGTAGTAAATGTTTCTGTTGAAAAAATGTCACGTACAGTAAGAGAAAAGAAAGAAGGTAATCTAAAAGAAAAAATAGTACATACTGCACTAAAAGCAGTAAAGAAAATAGAGAAAGAAGAGAAAACGTCAAAAACTAAAAAAACAACAAGCAGAAAAAAGACACGTGTAAAACCTAAACAAATCAAAAAGAAAAATGTGAAGAAAAAAATTGTTAAAAGAAAAAATAAGAAATAGTAATCTAACCCCTACTTATTTTGTCAGATTCAATAGTACCAACCCCAAGGCAAACCTCATGGTCAAGATGTGGAAGAAGTCCCTGGAATCGTGGGAGTGCCTCAATTACTTTTTGATTAAGCATCCCCCTTGTGGAATCACCATAATCAGCTAAAGAAACCCCTGAAGACCAATAGCGCTGGGCAAGCTCAAACAGGACATGACCAACCCTGCCCTCATAAACAAGAACATTGCGGAACATACCAAATAATTCTTCAGGAGTTGCAGTCTCAACAAAACCTCTTTTGGTTTCACCAATTCTTGAAAAAACAGTTCCAACAATGCCCCATGCAAGATCTACCCATGCCTGATGCATGACAACAGAGAGTTCAGGATCAACAATAAGTTCAAGAATTACAGTATCTCCGAACACATTTAGCTTTTTGTCTGGCCATGCAAAAATTCCACTTCTCCGATAGTTAATTCCTAATCGTTCTGCAATCTTATCAAAGGCAAAGTCAACAACTGCTAATTCCTTTGGCCTATTGCTTACTAAAGGCTTAAGCCCTTCGGTAAGAATTTTGTCAGCATTCGCCCTACTGGTTGCATGAAAAACTCTTTTCATATTATCCCCTCCTTAAGGTACGCCAAATAGTCATATGATTTGTATTGAAAATATCGGCAATCTCTCTAACTGTTAGAAATTGGTCAAAATATAGCTCTTGAATCTTGTTTACTTCAACCTTATCAAATAGTTTTGGCCTGCCTTTTTTTCTTTTAAGAAACGGATTTTTGTATAATTTATCTTCTAGAACTAGAAAGTAATCCACCAACTTTTTTATTTTCACCTCTCTGTTTCATAACATCACCTACAGAAATAATATGCGTTCTTTTTATAAAGGACTTGTAACAAAAATCACTTATTATCTTTTGCCCATGCTACGATCAAAGCATGAAACTCGTTATATAACCTGTAGTTTCTCTTAAGATTTTTTTCAAAAAACTCTTGATAAACATCATAATCTAATTTACTTGAATCAAATATTTTATTAGCAACACAAAATCTTTTTGTGTATGAATCAATTACAAAGATAGGAAATTTGAAAGCATAAAGCATCATTGAATCAGCTGTTTCCTTGCCAATGCCTTTTAATGATTTGAACGAAGAGCGTTCAAATATTTGAAAATGTAATTTTCAAATGATAATAAAAATTTTCGGAATTCAATGCTAGATTTTTTTGAATATGCTAGTACCTCATACCATTTTGCTGAGAACATCTTCAAACGCTCTGATTTTTGCCTAAAATATCCTGAAGAACGAATTAATTGTTGTAATCTTTCATTATCTAACTTCAAGATCTTTTCCGGTGATAAACAATCTTGGCCTATTAGCTTCTCCAAAGCCTTCATTACATTATTCCAATTAGTATTCTGAGTTAATAACGCACCGACGCATATCTCAAATTGCTCAGTTTCATTTTTAGGATGGGAATAATCTTGTGTGGAATATTTGAATTCTTTCCCATTATAAACTGGCCACCAACCCTGATAATTATATTTAGCTAAAAGATTTTGATAAGTTTCTAAAAGAACCATAGATTAGAGAATCATAAGAGAATTAATACCTTTTTCTTTTGGGTTCAATGACTGTGAGTGTTTTTAGTGCATTTAGCTCAGGATCAGCAACCGCAGGCACAAGAACTTCACCTGTAGTGTTGTTCGCTTCCTGAATAGATTGATTTTCACTAATATTTGGTTGTTCAATGTTTTGTGATTTGGAAGCTAAAAGAATAGCAAATCCAAGAAGAACAACTAATACTGATGTGATTGTTAGTTCATGTGAACTTGACTTTTTAGATCTCATATAGTGATAATATATGGTTAGAAGAGTTTTAAAAGCTTGTTATGATACTGATTGTAAGTACTAAACTAAAAAGGTTATTTGCATAATAATAGTTATGGAAAAACAGTATTCATATGGAGCAATTGTTGTTAGAGAAGAAAATGGAAAACTAGTGTACCTACTGGTAAAAAATTTCAGAGGAGAATGGGGATTTCCAAAAGGGCATAAAGAAAAGGATGAAAAACCATTGGAAACTGCAATAAGGGAAATATGGGAGGAGACAAGTATAAAAGATCTTAAGTTTGCTCCTGGTTTTAAAGAAGAATTAGTATATAAATACGAGGGAGAAATAAAAACAATCGAAAAACATGCAATATATTTTATAGCAGTAACAACCCAAAGTGAATTGAAATGTCTAGATGCTGAACATACTGAATTAAGATGGGTGCCATATGAAGAAGCAATCAAGTTGCTGACATTTGAAAATACAAAAGAAATACTGAAAAAGGCACGCTCAGCATGACAGAGAAGATAGAAAAAAGTAACGTAATTGCAATCTTGCAATATGGTTCTTCAATAGAGAATACTCATCATAAATTTTCAGATATTGATATCTGTATTGTCGCCCCAGAAATATCAAAAAAGGAGAAAGAAAAATTATTACATCAAATGAATTCAAAAGAAAAACACGATGTTAAATTTTTCGAAGACCTTCCAATAATGTTAAAGCATGAAGTCATTAATAAGAACAACCCATTGGAGCTCAATGATTCGGATAAATTAATTGAATATTTCTTGTTTTGGGAAAAGATTTATCAGGATTTTGCACCACATTATAAGGTTGCAAAAAAGAGTCTGAGTGAAAGGCTGGAAAAATGGAACAAAAAGAAAAAATAGAAAAAAGATGCAACGTTATATTAGACTGCTTGCAGCAAATGGAAGAAGTTCTTCCTGATAATAGTGAAGAATATAACAAAAATCACATTTATCAAAATGCATCTGAAAGACTAGTCGAAAAGATAGTTGACTCATCAACTGATATAATTGCAATAATGTGCAACTTGGAAAATGTAACTTCTACATCAATCCTTGATTTCTCAACTATGGTCAAGGCACTTGAACATAAAGGAATTTTTACTAAGAAAATTGCAGAAAGTCTAATTGATTTGTATGGATTCAAGAACAGAATTCTATATAATTATGGTGAAAATGAAAAAACTGCTGCTTATGAAATACTAGTAAGCGAATTCTTTCCTTTTTACCAGGAATTTGTAGATTTTGTTGATAGTAATATATTGAAAAATGGGCCTTTAGTCGATCGGTAAGACGTTGCCTTCACATGAACTTTTTTCAGAAAAAAGTTCAATCAAAAAATGAAAGAAGTTTTGATTACGGCAAAGATGAAGGGTTCAATTCCCTTAGGGCCCATTTTAATGGTATGGCAAAAGAAGAAAATAAAAAAGAATAGTCCCGACCGGACTTCCAATACAAGCCTTTTTAGAAAAAAGGCTTGACCCAAAAAAGCCTTAATGCCTTTTGGTGCAGCTTTTGGCGCAAGTAAATAATCAGCCAAAAGCTGCTTCGAACCGATGTCAATGGAGCCAAAGTCCACTATCCTTGACCATTGTCCTAACCTTTTGACGCATTACAGATTTCTGCCAAAAGCTTAACCAAAAGGCTTCTGATAAAACTTTTGCAAACATGTATGCACAGTCAAAAGTTTACTAGACGACGGGACTATTGAATCATAATTTTAGATGAAGAATTTAAAAAGAATTAGTTTTAACAAAATTTTCAAACCATTCAACACACGCTTGATCTTTTCCATCTGTTTGATTGTCACATTTATAGAATATGAGATAAAGATCAATAAAAGAGTTAATTCTTTTCAAGAGAGTTGTTGCCCTTTCCTCTGCTTTATCCCATTTATTATCCCTATTTCCTTTTTGCCATGAGTTGAATGCTTCATCATGCAACTCAATTATTTCCAATAATTCAACATTATCAATATATTTTTCAGCAAATTTTCTTGCGATAAATGCATGATGATTATTTCCAGTTAATGGTTTAGCAATATCAACTTTATATTTGAACGTATCATGAACTAATGCAATTAGCCTCAATTTCTCTCTTGTTTTTGAATTTGAAGCAAGCTTAGTTACATTCTCCAAAACATCTTTTATATGGAAAAATATTTTTCCCTCAGGATGGCCTTCTCTTGGTTCGCCCCACATTGCTCCTGCCATCCACTCCTGGTCATTGACAATTTTTTCTTCAAGCTCTGTTTCTGGTTTAAATGGAAGCTCCATAGTTTTATAAAACAAAGAAGAAATTAAGAATATGTATTACTTTAACTGATTATGAGAGAAAGTGGACTTAAAATTACAATAACCTCAGATAAAAAGCAATACGAAAAAGGAGAGCCTATAAACATATCACTAGATATCAAAAATAATACAAGTAAAAAGTTGATTGTAAACGAACCTATTATAAATTACAATCTTAACCTTCACTTTGAAAATGTAAAAGGAGGCCAGACAACATTGAAGCCACCTGGCATACCTCCAGTTAATTTTAAAATTCAGGAAGTTGCTTTGGAATCAAACAAAAGAATAATCAGAAGGTATGACAACATCGACTTTTATCTCTCTGAATACCCGTCCGCTGGCGAATACAAAATTTATTTTGTTTATATGTTTGTAGGAAATACAATTGCCTCAAACTGCGTGAAAATAGAGATAACAGATTAGAAAAATCAATATTGCCTTGCAACATACTGGTAGATACTAGCCTTCTTTCCACATGCAATGCATTTATCATTCTTTGGTGTTTCTTCTGAATTAAATAAAGATCCCCTGACATTTCCATGAGTTTTATCTTTTATCATTTCAGCACAGGCTTCACCTTGCTTTTGGTCTGTACAAAAAGGAACTTTCACAAATCCGCCTTTTTCGAGTGAGTTGTTTAAATTGTCCATATCATTTGCTTCATGGAGCAATGCATTAAACCAATTATCTGCTTTTTGAACTAAATAGTTAAGTATGTCTTGTCTAACTTCTTGAATCTTCTTTTCTAAATCATTTAATTTAACCCTGAATTTCTCTTTCTTATCTCTTCTAAACAAAACAACTGAACCCTTATCTATGTCTCTTCCGCCTATTTCAATTCTAATTGGTATTCCTTTCATTTCCCAATAATTATATTTGAAACCTGGTCTTTCGTCCTTTGAATCAAATTTTGTTTTATATTTAACTAAGTGATCTTCAATTAGTTTCACACAGAACTCATCAACCTTTTCCTTGTTATCTTTTTGATAAATTGGAACAAGTACGATTTGAATTGGCGCGAGATCAAATGGAAAAATTAAACCTTTTTCGTCACCATGTGTTGAAATCAAAGCTGCATAAATTCTTGAGATTGCTGGACCATAACACGTTTGCCAGCAATAATCGCTGTTGCCCTTATCATCAGTGAATTTTAGGTTCATTTGTTTTGAAAAATTCTGTCCTAACATATGAGTTGATGGCAATTGCAATGTTTTTCCATCAGGCATTAAAGTATCTGCAGCATAAGTATTAACAGCCCCTGGAAATTTGTCCCATTGAGGCCTTTTGAAAAACAAGAATGGAATTCCGAATTGTTTATGGATAACTTGTTCACACATTGCCATGTCTTCTTTTACTTGGCCAAATGCCTGTTCCTCAGTTGCAAAAACGTCGTGTGCTTCTATCCAATGAAATTCTCTTGAGCGTATGAATGGTTTTGTAGCTTTTGTTTCATACCTCCAAACTTGGCAACTTTGATAGATTTTTAGAGGTAAATCATTTATTCCCTGAATCCATAAAGCATACATTGTATACATAATAGTTTCAGAAGTTGGCCTCATTGCATATCTTTCTTCTAATTTATTATTTCCAGCATGAGTTACCCAAAAAACCTGTGGTGCAAAACCCTCAACATGTTCTGCTTCTTTCTTTAAACTTGATTCTGGCAATAGTGATGGAAACCAGGCTGGCACGTGACCATTTTTTTCTAATTCCTCTTCATAAAAGTAATACATTTTTTTCATTGTGACAACTGACCAAGGCATAAAAACTACAAACCCTTTTACATTTGACCTTAGGTCTGCAAGCTCTGCATCTTTTATGATAGTGTTGTACCATTCAGAAAAGTTTGACTTGTCAATTTGCATGGCTAGATACTTGGATAAGACGTTTTATAAATTTCACGTCTTAATGATTTGAATAGGATATGGTGAGACCCTATGGATATCGAAACAAAGATAGAATTAGTAAAAAAGAAACCAACTGAAGAAATAGTTACTGAACAGGATTTAAGAGAAATCTTTGAAACCTATGCTCACCCACAACAGTATATTGGATTTGAAATTTCTGGTATGGTTCACGTAGCAGCAGGCCTTTCAACTGCACTTAAGATAAATGATTTAATCCAAGCAGGATGCAAATGTATGATTTGGCTTGCAGATTACCATGCATGGATT
This sequence comes from Candidatus Bilamarchaeaceae archaeon, assembly GCA_035290745.1. Lineage (GTDB taxonomy): Archaea > Micrarchaeota > Micrarchaeia > Anstonellales > Bilamarchaeaceae > DATDTS01. Next base: position 14,184 of record DATDTS010000043.1, read on the forward strand.
AATGGAAAACTAGGCGGAGACCTAAAAACAATCCAAAAATTTGGTGAAGGATATTTCAAACACGCTTTTATATCATTAGGATTAGATGAAGAAAAAGTAGAGTACAAAATGCCATCAAAGGTTTATGATAACGATTTTTGGGCTGATGTTTTAAGAATAACAAAGGATACGACTTTGAAGAGAATGCTACGTTGTACAACAATCATGGGTCGTGAAGAAAATGAAGCATTGCCAAGTTCTGCAATTGTTTATCCAGCAATGCAGGCATCAGACATACTTAGGTTAGATGTCCAAATAGCACATGCAGGAATGGACCAAAGAAAAGTTCACATGTTGTTAAGGGAAGTTGCACCAAAATTCAATAAGAAATTTGTTGCTTTACATACACATTTATTACCTGGGTTACAAGGACCTGGAAGAATGGAAACTGAATTAGATGCAAAGATGAGCAAATCAAAACCTGATTCTTCAATATTTTTGCATGACCCTGTTGAAGAGATTCAAAGAAAGGTGAAAAAAGCACATTGCCCTCCAAAAGAAATGAGAGGAAACCCAATTTATGAAATTGCTGAATATTTGATATTAAGGGACAGAAATTTGAAAATTGAAAGACCTGCAAAATTTGGTGGGGATTTGGAAGTTAATTCAGAAGAATTAGAGAAAGTGTATTCAAATGAAGAATTACATCCAATGGACTTGAAAAATGCAGTTTCCAGAGAATTGGTTGATATGTTGAAGCCATGCAGAGACTATTTTGATAAACACAAGGAATACTTGAAACAATTGGAAGAGATAAAAATTACGAGATAAGTTGAATTAAATTAAAAATTATTTTATTTGTCTTTTCACTGCATTGTTTAAGATTTTCCATTATTTCCTCCGTTGTGATTTCTTTTTTTGTAACCCCACAGGCATAGTTTACAACAGATGCAATTGCAACACTTTGCAGCTCAACTTCCCTACATAATGAAATTTCATAAGCAGAGGTCATGTTAACTAAATTAGCACCCATTTTTTTCAATGCTCTGATTTCTGCTTTTGTTTCTAACCTTGGGCCAACAGTTGTTACCATAATTCCACCTTTTTTTAGTGGGATTTTTGCTTTTTTTGCAGACCTTAACGTAAGTTCTTGTAATTTATTATCAAATGGATGGGTAAAATCATAATGTTTCATTCCATTGGCAAAACTATCATAAAAAGTGATTGGGGTAAATAAACCAATAAAATCATCTATTAGAACAATATCTTTTGGCTTGTATTTTATTCCACCAGCAGCATAACTAAGAATAACTTTTTTTACCCCTAATTTTTTTAATGCATAAATATTTGCACGATAATTCACCATATGCGGAGGGGTATCATGGTTTTCACCATGCCTTGGTATGAAAAATATTTCATGTTTGATGATTTTTACCTTATGAACAGTTGTATGCCCATAAGGAGTTATAACGTCTATTTTGTCTACTAATTTCCCTAAAGAATAAAATCCGCTTCCCCCTATCACTGCCAACATCAAATGGTTTCACAGTATTTGTTTTTAAATTTGTTTTTTATACTGCTCCTGAATCCATTCCAATGTCTCATCAGGTCCTTGTAATAATTTTTCAAATAACTGGTAAGAATCAAACTTTATCTTTCCTTTTAATTTTTGATCAAGCTCTTTCATAACAAATTCCCTTACTGATAAGCTTTTTGACCTTAATTCTCTTATTTTGTTTATTTTTTCTTTTAGGCTTGTAGAGTCTAACTGATTATCTAAGTAAACATTCTCAGAACCTGGCAAAGAAAGATCACTTGGGTTTATTCCTTCTTTTAATGTTCCTTTTATTTTTATTTTAACAATTGCTTCCTTGTCTAAATTTTTTAGTTCATCTATTTTTTGTTTAACCTTGTTTCTTATATCTTCAATACCTGCATTTTCAAAGAACAGTTCTTCAAAGAAAAATTTCCTGCTCCCAAAATCTATTGTTTCATATTGTTTTGTTTTTGTATCATATACATAATAAGTTCTTGGATCTGTTTCCTCCTTCTTTAATTGTGTGATAATTGTACTTCCAGGAATAAGGAATTTTCCTCCAAGTTTGCTGTGTTTGTTGTGGATATGGCCGTTTATTATTAAGTCAAATGGCAAATGCTCCAGTTCTTCTAAGGATATCTCCTGGTCAGGTTTGATCATAAGCTCTTTTATTGATTGATGGATGACTAAAATGTTAAAACCTTCTATTGGTTTAAAATTTTCTAATAATTTTTTCAATGCAACACTTGCATATTCCTCTGGCACACTGCTCATTCCAAATATTTGGACTGTTTGTCCGTCTTTTTCAAATGTTTTTATATTTCCATGTAAATAGGTAAAAACACCAGTAGTTGCAAGAAGCTGAACTGGGTTGATTAGATCTTTACTTCTTCTTTCGTGGTTTCCAAAAATAGCTACAATTGGTTTTTCTATTTGTTTGAAGATTGATAGTGATCGATTTAATGTTTCAAGTTTTGGCACTTTTGTATCGAACATGTCTCCTGCGTGGATTATTAGGTCAGCCTTTTGGTTTGCATCCATTAATGCCCTTTCTGCTTGTATGAATGCATCTTCCTCAAAGCGTGAATAGCCAAAATGAGTGTCACCGATTATTGCTATCTTCATACTGGATGGTTGTGACATACTTTTTTAAAAACCTGTCCATACTATGATTTTAAAAAAATAGACTATAAGAATATTTCATGGGAGATGACCTAATATTTGCAATAGTTGCTATTGTAATTATATTAGTGGTTACTTACTTAGTGACAAAGTAGTTAGCTACAGTTTGTCTCATGAAGTTTGATTACCAATTGAAACAATGTTTCAATGGTCCATTGAAATCTTGGATTTCAATAGGAAACTTTAACTTAAGTTTAGTCTAAGGAAAGTTTATATGGGCCCGTAGCTCAGAACCTTTTTTGGGATGCTCAAGAAACTTTGTTTCTTGGCACACAAAACCTTTCGGTTTTGACGTGCCTAAAAAGCTTCACCAAAAATGGTGAGCAATCCGGTTGGAGCGTTCGACTGATATAACCTTTTTCGGGATGCCTAAAAAGCTTAACCAAAAAGTAAGCGGTCATCGAAAGGTCTTGAGTTCAAGCACCTCTTTTGGTGTGCCTAAAGAGCTGCACCAGAAAGGTTGAACATATCTCAACGGGCCCATTTT